>JAVUPY010000079.1 GCA_032252755.1 Terriglobia bacterium | reverse complement strand
GCAGAACGTGCGTTCCGAGAACGTCGGTACGCAGAAACGCTTCGGGATCGAGGATCGAGCGGTCGACGTGGGTTTCCGCGGCGAAATTGACGATGGCATCGACGCCCGGCCCGATTGCCGTCTCGACCTTGTCGGGCTCGCAAATGTCGCCGCGGACGAAGCGGTACCTCGGATCGCCCTCGATATCCCGCAGGTTTGCGGGATTACCGGCGTATGTCATGGCGTCGAGGTTGACGACCTCGAGGGCGGACCGCTCGCGCAAGGCGAGGCGGATAAAATTGGACCCGATGAACCCGAGTCCGCCGGTGACGAGCCAACGCATCTTTCCGGTGTTCGGCCCAGGCGCCTCGCCTCCTGAGGCCCACGCGCTCCATGCCCCGCGCTAGACCGCCTCGGGCGCCCGTGGTATACTCGTGCGGTTGCCCTTGAGCC
Organism: Terriglobia bacterium; assembly: GCA_032252755.1. Classification (NCBI taxonomy): domain Bacteria; kingdom Pseudomonadati; phylum Acidobacteriota; class Terriglobia; species Terriglobia bacterium. Next base: position 50,045 of record JAVUPY010000079.1, on the reverse strand, counting down.
GGTCCTTCGACCTTCGTCCCTCGACTTAGCGCCTTCGGCGCTACGCTCGGGATGACAAGAGCGGGTGCGGGGCGGCAAATAACTACGCCTCGCATGGATGGGAGGCGATCATGGTCCCCTGAGGGGTCCGCACGCTACGATGGCACGCGGGCCAGGACCAGAAGGAGTGTCCTCATGTCCGTAGTCACCATGCGCGAACTTCTCGAGGCGGGCGTCCATTTCGGGCACCAAACTCGCCGGTGGAACCCGAAGATGAAGCCATTCATCTTCCAAGAGCGCAACGGCATTTACATCATCGATCTTCAGAAGACCCTGAAGATGTTCAAAGAAGCCTCGAAGTTCGTGACCGACCTGGCCGCTGAAGGCAAGACAGTCCTCTTCGTTGGCACCAAGCGGCAGGCGCAGGACGCGATCGCCGAAGAGGCGAACCGCTGCGGGATGTTCTACATCAACCAGCGCTGGCTCGGCGGGCTCCTCACCAATTGGGTTACCGTGCAAAAGTCGGTGAAGCGGCTGAAAGAGCTCGACGAAATGGCCACCGATGGCCGTTACGAGTTGCTGCCCAAGAAAGAGGTCGTGAAGTTGGAGCGCGAGCGCAAGCACCTCCAGGCAAACCTCGCCGGCATCAAGAACATGGCTCGCCTGCCCGACGCCCTCTTCATCATCGACTCCAACAAGGAGCAGATTGCGGTGAAGGAAGCGCGCAAGCTGGGCATTCCGGTCGTCGCCGTCGTCGACACCAACTGCGATCCGACCGAAGTCGATTACGTGATCCCCGGCAACGACGACGCACTTCGCGCGATCCGTCTGTTCGCCTCGAAGATCTCCGACTCCTGCGTCGAAGGCAACGCCGCTGCTGGCGACAAGGCGGCTGCTCAGATCGAGGGTGGAATCTCGGCCGCGGAGGAAGCGGAAGCTGCGACGCATGGCGAGAGCGAAGTCGCTGCATCGTCCGAGACGGAAGACGTCAGCATGGAAGATGTGCTCGGCAAGGGCGTTCGCAAAGCTCCCGAGCCAGAACTTAGCGAGGACCTGAGCAAAGCCGAGTCGTTCTAACGCTCGTCTGCTCCTGGGTCTCGAGTTTCCGACCCGCGCTCGCCGAACGACGGGCGCGGGTCGTTTAACGTAAGGGGTTTTCGCCTAGCCGATTTCCCAAATACCAGATATCCGATTCATTCGGTTCGCACTAATCAGAAAGGTTCCGAAGATGGCAGACATTACCGCAACTATGGTCAAGGAGCTTCGCGAGAAGTCAGGAGCTCCGATGATGGATTGCAAGAACGCGCTGACCGCGACTGCAGGCAACATGGAAGAGGCCTTCACGTGGCTGCGCAAGAAGGGCATGGCAACGGCGGCCAAGAAGGCGGCTCGGACGACGAGCGAAGGAACGGTCACCAGCTACATTCACGCGGGCGGAAAGATCGGCGTGCTCCTCGAAGTCAACTGTGAGTCCGACTTCGTCGCGCGCACCAACGAGTTCCAGAACCTGGTGCATGACATCGCGATGCACATCGCCGCGGTCGATCCGAAGTACGTTCGCAAGGAAGATGTAACTCCGGAAGCGTACGAGAAGGAGAAGGACATCTATCGTGCGCAGGCCGCAGCGACTGGAAAGCCAGCGAACATCATCGAGAAGATGCTCGAAGGCAAGATGGCGAAGTTCTACGAGGAAGTCTGCCTGTATCAGCAGCCTTTCATCAAGGAGCAGTCGATCACGATCGAGCAGCTTATTGCCAGCGTCATCGGCAAGCTCGGCGAGAACATCTCGGTGCGTCGCTTCGCGCGCTTCAAGGTCGGCGACGTCGGCGAGACGATCGCGATTAGCAAGCCGCAAGCGGCTGCCGCTGAAGGCGACGGCAAGTAGCAACAGCTTCTTAAGCAAAAGGCAGGCGAAATCGCCTGCCTTTTGCTTTTCGATCGGAATTCCCTTCTCTCATGCCTCCGGGATTCCTCGGTTTTTCATCAACCATCTCGGGAACGTGATTCGGTTTTGTACCAGCTCAAGATCTCGTGCCGAGGAATCGCACGTTACGGCGCGTTGGGTGGAACACGCAGTGCTTCTTCGGGCAGATGGATGGCGCGGTAGATGATGGTGTTCACGCGCATCTCGAGGACAGTTTGTGGGGGAGTTTCGCGTGTGACTTCGCGGATGATGGTTTTGCGCTTGATGTCGCCGGCATTGAACCAGACGTTGCCGTTGTCAAGCACCTGCATGTTGCCGACAGCGAGGCTGAAGAATGGCAGCGTGTCGCGCCAGACTAGACGGGCGGTGCGATGCGCTTCGTCGATCTCGAAGATAGGGATGGTGCTGTAACAGGCGGGCTGACCCTTTGTGCCGCAGTGCGCTCCGCTGGCGTCCACTACGCGGCCGTTGCCGTTGTCAAATAGCCCGAGTTGGAAGACCCCGGTTGTGTTGGGAGTGAGGAAGATAGGAGCGTGCTGGCCGTAGAACCAGTCGGCCGGCCCTCCGTTGAGGAGTTTGAAGTCTCCCTCATAGCCGAGACGCCAGAGAACGGCTCCGCTGCCGCGTCCGTTTTGATAATCGATCTTGATAACCCAGGACTGATGGCGAGTGGAGAACAGCAGGTTTCCGTCGTCGCGGGAGTAGGTGATAGCGTTGCCGTGGATCCAGTCCGGGAGTTTGAAGTAGGGATGACGGTTGACGTCGAGGTGATCGAAGGCGTCCCAGACCCAGACAGGACGGTGATCCTGGTCGAGATCAATGATTACGGCGCCCTGGATTTCTTCGCGATGGCCGGGAACCTTCCTGAGATTGCTGGCGAGCACGAGCAGGTGTCCGTTGGTGAGGCCGATGGTCTCGTGACTGATCTGGGCAAGAGTGACTTTGTATCCGGCCTGGGCTAATGCAGCTTGCAACTGCTGGTTCGTCATGTGCCAGATGGTGTTGCCCGCAACGTCGATCTCGTAGATGGCGTTCCTGGCGGGACAGTGCGAGCAGGGGGCGATGCCGCTCTCATGCGCGGCGACGACGATGAGGTTTCCGTTGGGAAGCGGCTGTATGGGCTGCGGCTGATACGAGCCGGAGTGGCTCTCGAAGGCATAGTTCCAGCGGACTTTGCCGTCCACGTCGGTGGCGAACGCCCAAGGTTCTCCCTGATTGGCGGACATGAGCACGAGGCCCGGCGCCGGAGGCAGGTTCTGGGAGCGGGTGGCTGCGACGCGAACGCCAGGGAAACAGCCGACAAGCGAGAGGCTCGCCCCGATGACCAAGACGGATAAGATCGCTCGGATGTTCACGGTCGATTCTCCTTCGAGGTTCACGACGGCGAGAATGTTCGCACAACGTGGGCGGACGCGCTAGTGCATGTTCGAGTCGGGCGTCGCGCATTCGCGCGACTCGGGGCGAGAATCTGGCGTAATTTTCCCCGCAGTCACCTGCGGGGCTACGCTCTTCGAGCAGTCTATGAATTCGATGCCGTAAAGGTAGACGACTTTGCGGCGGACGATTGCGGATAGTTGAATTGTCTCTTTCTCCGCTGGTGGACGAAACAGGATTTTGATTTCGCTGCCCAGGGAGATGTTGGCGGCGGTAAACAGGTACATGCCGTGGTCGCTCAGATTCAGGGTGGTGCCTTCCATGCGCGATTTTCCCATGAGAATGTGGATGGGCAGGGAAATCCACCGCCGCGGCGACCTTCGCTGATCACGAAGAGGAGAGAAAAACATGCTCTTCGAAAGTATCTGGTCGTGGCATTGGGGGAAAGATGACCGAGGTGCAGGGGGGATGTGGGCGGGGGGACAGCGGATAAAACGCACAAGCTGACCTTTCGCATTGCGCTAACCATGTCCTCTGCGCGGCCAAAGCTCCCGTTTATTGCCTGCGGGCAGGCGTCTACGATAAGCCCACGTTAGCGTCCGAAAACGGGACGCGAACCTGTACGAAAAAACGGCGGCCCGGAACGAATTTTCCTTTGACCACTCTAAGGAACACCCTGAAATGGTCCGAGTTTGTGCCTGCCCACGTTAGCGTCCAACAGCGGGACGCGAACGTGGGGCACCGAAAGTACGGATACCCGGGCCACGAGCCCTAGTAGTTCAGGTTGAAGCTGATCAGTTTTGTGATCACGCTAAACCAGACGATTCCGACCAGCGAGAGTGCCATCAGGATGTGCCAGAGAGCGGCGCTGCGTTTCTTGACGCGCTGTGCGGCGGCCCAGACGCCCGCGATGGCGGCTACGATCACGACGAGGCCGGCGATCTGCATCGTTCGAAGGTAGGGATCGAAGTGGCTGTTGTAGATCCCCAGCTGGTTGTTCAGGACCGGCGAGAGCGCGTACATCCACCCCGCGAGATAGACGAGGTCGAAGACTGCAGCGGCTCGCAGCACTTTGCGGACGAGCAGTTCGCGGTCAGTTGCGGTGGTCGGCTGACGATACTTCCAGCGCAGGAAGGCGGAGAGCGGCCAGGCGATGACGCCGAGCAGCAGGACGGCGACGGCGGAGCACAGGATGGTGAGGTTCAGGGGCGCCGAATTCCACCAGCGCACGGGCTGGAGCACGGAGCTTGGGTCGTCACTGGTGTAAACGGTGCGGTCGAGGCCTTTGCCGACGAGCGCGACTTTGTGCTGGCCGTCGACTTCAGACCAGACGAAGGGCGCCGTCTCGCGGTAGCGCTTCGGGGTTTCGCTGGGGAACGTGGGGACGTTGATGGTGCCGTCGGGATTGGCGGTGATGGTCGTCTGGCTCAGGAGGTAGAGCACGCTGATGAATGCGGTTTCGACCCGGCGCGAGCTTTGATAGCGCCCGGCGATGAGTTGGGCATGGTTGCCGGCGGAAGGTGCGGCAGCGACCGACGTGCCTTCGGCGGGCGCATTGACCCTGGGGAAGTAGCGATCGGCGAAGGCGTCGAAGAGGCCCTGGCGGATGCCGTAAACGGAGGCGTTCGCCCCGCGGCTGTTGAACGACATGAAGATGCCCACGCCATTATCGACGAAGAGATCGCAGGCGGTGTGGAAGACGATGGTGTCGCCGCCGTGGCCGAGAATGCGGCGCCCGTTTCGGTTCTCCTCGAAAAAGCCCAAACCCATCACGTTGAGGTCATCGATCTTTTGCACGGCGGGCTGCCACATGAGGTGGACAGTTTCCGGTTTGAGAATCTGTTTGCCCTGGTATTGCCCGCGTTGGAGGTAGGCGATCATCAACTTCGCCATGTCGCCGGCGGTGGTGCTGAGGCTACCGGCGGGCGCGGTGATGATGTACTCAAACGGCGAGGGCGGTCCGGAGGCGGACATATAGCCCTCCGACACATCCGCGCGGAGAGGTTCGGGAACGGGCTGGCGGAAGGTGGAGTGGGTCATGCCGAGGGGCGCGAAAATGTGCTGCTCGACGTAAGTGTCGAAGGGTTCGCCGGACACGCGCTGGACGATGTAGCCGGCAAGGGTTGCGCCGTAATTGGAATACGCTGGGACCTGGCCGGGCGGGTAGAGAATCGCAGGCTGATGCCGCTTGAGGAATTGCTCGGAGGAAAAGGAGATGAGGTTGGCCGGCTTGTCGGCGAGGATGGACTTCAGACCTTCCTGGAAGCCAGCGCGATGCGTCATGAGGTTGCGCAAAGTGATCGGTTGCGGATAGGGGCTTTTGATCTTGAAGTCCAGGTAATCGTTGATGTCGCGGTCGAGATCGAGTTTTCCCTGTTCGACCAATTGCATCACGGCTGTCCAGGTGAAGAGCTTGGAGGTCGAGCCTACGCGGACCAGCGTGAGGTTGGGATCCATCGGGCGCATGGTCTTGACGTTCGCATAGCCGTAGCCCTTTTCAAGGAGGATCTGCCCGTCTTTGACGACCGAAATGGTGACGCCGGCGACCTTGCCATTCTTAATCGCATACGGCACGAAGCCGTCGAAAAAAGCGGTGAGGTCGGCGGTGGTCAGTTCGTGGGCAGAGGTGGCCGGAACGGGAGGAGTGATGGGCTTTCCTTTTTCCTCCTTCGGCAGTAATGGCTTCTGTGCCGAGAGCGCAGTGGAGAAGGACAGCAGGAGGATTAAGAATGCGAGGGGCAGAAGGGCGTCACGACGACGAAGCTTTGGAATCAGCATAGAAGCGCGCCTGGTGGTGAAATTGGACTGGAACTATGTACATCATTTGGTGCTGTCAGTCAACAGACATCAACACATGTTGCGCTGAGCAGGGCCAGGGAGTTGGGGGCTGCACGTTGGTGTGGGAGTTGGAGTTGACGTTGCAGGAGTCGGGGTAGTAACAAGTCCAGATGCCGATTCAGCGCGCGTTTTTGCTCGCGTTCATACTTCTTCTGGCCAGCGCAGTTTCGCTGGGACAACAGACGGCGCAGCCGGCTCCGGCGAAGGCGGGCCTGCCGCAGAATCCGTCGCCGATGGTGGAACATGCGCGGGCGCATTTGCGTCTGCCGGACCGGGCGCCGGAAGGTCGTCGCGAGCAGTTGTCGCTCGGGAAAATGTTCATTCCCGCGAAGCTGAAGCAAAAATCGAAGTCGGCGGTTCCGGTGCTCTTCATGTTTCACTCGCCGACGTTCGTGCCGGAAATCGCGGCGGAGAAGAACGGCATGGTGTCGGTGACGATCACAATTGGGGCTGGATCTTCGGCGTATGCAAAGCCGTTCATGGATCACGCGCTGTTTGGGAAACTGCTGCACGAGGCAGAACAAGAGGCGGGAGTGCGATTGCGGCCCATTACGCTGGCGGGGTGGAGCGCGGGTTGCGGCGCGATTCGGGAGATCATGAGCACACCCGAGTATTACGACAAGATTGCGAATACCATCATGATCGACGGGATTCATACGGATTACGTGAACGGAACGCCGGGACCTCTGGAGTCGGAGATCGATCCGGGGCCGCTGCAAATCTATGTGAAGCTGGTGAAGGACGCTATGGCGGGAAAGCGGCGCGTCCTCATCACGCATACGGAAATTTTTCCCGGAACCTTTGCGAGCACGACGGAGACGGCCGACTACATCCTGCACCAAGTGGGGTTACACGCGACGCCGGTCGTGAAGTGGGGGCCCATGGGAACACAGGAATTGAGCCAGACCCGATCGGGCAAGTTTCTGATGGTGGGATTCGCGGGGAATTCGGCGCCGGATCACGTGGACCAGTTGCACTCGCTGCCGGAATTCGTCCGGTGGTTGAAGGGGCTGCAGGGATCGGGCGATCGCGCCGTCGGACCATTGAAAGACAATCTCCACCCTTTAAGACGCAGGCATGGACGCCGGGCATTGCTTTAGTCGGTCGCAGGCTTCAGGAAAGTCTCGGGAAGTCGAGCTCCCAGAAGTCGAAACTGGGATCAGCAAATTGAAATCCGAGTTCTAAGAGGCCATTTGGCGCGGGGTGGCTGGAGACGATTTCGATTTCGGCCTGGCGCTTCTTTTCGGGCCAAAACAGTTCGAGGTGGTTGCCGACGAAAAAGCGAGCGCGGGAGGCCAGCAGACCACCGTTGCGACTGAGGGTGATGGTTTCGGCGAGTTCGTCCTGATCTTCCTTGCGTTTGCCGCGCAGGGTGACGAGAAGGCGCCTCGGGATTCTTCCACTGCGGCGCGCTTGGCCGAGATTGGTCTGGCAATATTCGGTAATGGCGTCCTGCGCGGCGGGAGTGAGGTCACGAAATTCGACTCCAAAGGTCGTTTTCGCTGAGTGGCGAACGACGGCACTGACAGAGACGGTGCGTCCGGCGGCGAGATTGAAGAGCAACTCGAGCTCGCTCGATATGGCCGGGGGTGGATCGGACGAGACGAGCAGGCCGCCAATGCTGATGTTTTCGATCTGGCCGATGAACAGGCGCGAGCGAGTCTTGACCTCCACGGGACTGTGCAGGGGAACGCGCGGGTAGGCGCGCGGCGGATAGTAGGAGCCTTGTTGTGGAGTGTTGTCTGGCATGGCAGCAGTTCTCGCAGAGCTATTGCTGAACCTTGCAAGATTACGCAGAAATAAGATGATCGACTACTAACGTAAGCACGAGAGCACGGTGGACGATCAGACATGTCCGGGCGGTGCTGAGGAGCACTGTGCTTAGCAGCCGTGATCGGCTTGATGTTGGCGCATCGCGAGCGATGTACGCTTGCACTCCTCGAGGCACGTTGTGCAGAAACACTTGGCCTCATTGAACCTGGCACGCTCTGATTGCCCAGCTAGTCGCACGAGTTTCGTGATCGCCTCGTGATAATTAGCAGAGGCGATACAGTTGTGCTCCAGTAGAGCGTTGTACTGTTCGCAGAACAAAGCAGCTCCTTGACGACACCGTGGAGGTGGCTCTCTCGCCAAGAAGAGTTTGCAGGCCTAAATACTCGCAGGCGCTTGGTGGGGAGAAAACTATCTTCGCTTGGATTATATGCCTAAGGGCTACCGCCGCGTTGTCGAATCGAGGTTGGCAGCCGGACGCCATGATGCGGCATCGTTCGTAAGCTGCGGGTTTTGCTATGATCTCTGCACCTTTTTCTGCCGAGGTGAGGAGTGAGCATTCGTTCCTGCAAGTTGATCGTCCCTTTTGTGCTTCTGGCTGCGTCGTTGGCGCAAGCGGGCACGCTGCCAACGCCGCCCAGTACAGCTGTAAAAGAGATCAACCCGACCGAGTTGCGAGAGCATCTCGCCTTCCTGGCGTCGCCCGAGTTGGGCGGGCGCTACACGTTGAGCCCGAGTCTGCCGATTGCGGCACGGTATCTGGCAACGCGGCTGCAGGCGTGGGGATACAAGCCCGGCGGCGATCATGGAAGTTACTTCCAGCATTTTCCGCTGATCTCATCGAAACCGAAGCCGGACGAGTGTTCGCTGGTAGTCACGGAGAATGGCTCGACAGCAAATTATAAGTTTGGCGATTTCTTTTCGCAGGACGCGAAGGATGGCGCGGCCGAGGGGCAGATCGTTTTCGTCGGCTACGGAATTTCGGCGCCGGAGCAGAAACATGACGATTACGCCGGAGTGGACGTGAAGGACAAGATCGTCATGCTCCTGGGAGATGGCGATCCGAAGGGTGTGGACCGGTCGCGGCTGAATGATGATGAGTTCGGAGAGCCAGCGGCGCGGGCGCACGGAGCGATCGGAGTGATTACGCTGCCGGCAGGGCGCTTCCTCCGGTTCATGAAGAATCCGCGATTCAAAGAGATGGTTGCGCAACGGGCGAGCGTTCGACTGGAAGAGACGGTGGATGGAACACTGCCTTCGATCGTGCTGGCTCCGGATGCGGCCGAGAAAATAGTTGCGGCGTTCGGGATGAAGTTCAACGAACTGATGCATAAATCGTCGAACGGCGAAGATTTGGAACCGAAGGCGTTGAGTGCGACCGCGAAATTTAACGTTGCGGTCGATGCTTCGAAGGCGACGGCGGAGAACGTTGTCGGAATACTGGAGGGGTCGGATCGGAACCTGAAATCGCAGTATGTGACGTTCAGCGCCCATTACGATCACCTGCAGACGCGCAACGGGCAGATTTATCCAGGGGCGGACGATGACGGGTCGGGAACGTCGGCAGTGCTGACGATCGCGCATGCGCTGGCCGACACCCATCCGAAGCGCTCGCTGATGATCATCTTCCATGCTGGCGAGGAGCTTGGACTTCTCGGCTCGCGGTACAACACCGACTACAAGCCGGCAGTGCCGCTGAAGGAGATCGTGGCCGATCTGAATATCGACATGATCGGCCGTTCGAAGCCGGCTGGGGATACCAACAAATTGGACGAGAATTTAACGGATCCGAACTCGGTTTATCTTGTCGGCGCGGACCGGATCAGCAAGGAACTGAACCAGATCAGCGAGCAGACGAATCGACAGTACGAGAAGCTGAACCTGAATTACCTTTACGATGATCCCAAAAACCCAGAGCGGATTTATTACCGGTCGGACCACTGGAATTACGCCAAGCACGGAATTCCGATCATCTTCTATTTCGACGGCACGCATGTGGACTATCACCAGCCGACCGATACGATCGACAAGATCGATTTCGGAAAGATGACGAAGATCACGAGGCTGGTCCTGGAGACTGGGTGGCGGCTGGCGAATTTGGACCATCGGTTGGAGATAGATAGTTCAAGAAATTGAGGAAAAAAAACCACGTCTGCTAACTGCGGCAGACGTGGGGCACGGAACGGCCAAGGATGGGGCACCCAAAAGCGTGGTCCCCCTTCGTTGTTCTGGTCGCATCGAACGTGCTATATCTTGGATCAGCAGCTTAGGCCATGAAGCAGCCAACAAAGTCCGGGAACAAGAAGGTTTCCGCCAAGAAGGACCGTTCAGCAGCCGTGCATCCGACCAGTGCCCCACACCACCACTCTCCCAGCCACCATTCGGAACATCATGAACACAAACCGCCAGAGCGGCGAGCGCATCCGCGCGGGGACGATATTTTCACAAAGATCCAGGATGCGACAGAGAAGGTGCTTAGAGAGAAGAAGCACCTGATCAAGAAGTAACAAGCACCGAAGATCCGCAGACCGAACCGAAGAACTTACGCGAGCTGGCGCTCGCGGGGGCAGTCGTGGTCGCCCGCCCCCACCAAACAGCTCCTCCATTTATCCCTGCTGCCGTCTCTCCTGCATTTCGCGAACAATTTCGGCTTGGTCGCTCGCGGATAGATACTTGTCCATCGCGGGAAAGATTGTCTCTTCCTCGAGTTTCAGGTGGGCCTGAAACAAGTCGTTGAGGCGCGACGAGAGGGCGCACATTTCGGCCGAGGTCTCCGGCAGTTTTTCGGGAGCAGATTTCAACAGTAACCAGAGCGGCACGAGACGCTCGACGAGCTCGTCGATGGCCTGGTGCTGGTCGAGCATGGCGTCGGCGGCGGGTCCTGCAAGTTCTTGAGGCGGGACGGCACGTCGCAAGCGAGGATGAAGCGAGAGATTCTCGTCGGCTTCGTGGAGCGGGAGCGCAACTGTGAAGTATCGATGCAAGCCGGCGGCTGCTTGCACGATTTCCTTCTCATCCACCCCGTGCGCGTGCGCGAGTTTAACGGCGACTCCGCTGAAATGTCGAATGCGCTGGTGACAAGCGAGTAGAAGTTCGGAAGGCATGCTGGATTCGGCTTTCGGGGCGGCGGGGAATTTGATCTTTTGCAGCATCACCGGGTTAGATTGCCCGATTCGAGCGAAGGGTGCAGAGTCTTTGTTTTCTTCTACTTACATTTAGCCGGCGGGCACGGGGCGGTCTAAGTTAGACAAACTAAAGGGCATATCTCATAAATCTACTCCAGATTTCTTAGCAACTTGACTTATAATGTGCTCGCGTTGGAGTCTGGACGGTTTGTAAGCAGTGCTGCATCCCCAGCAAGTTCCTGCCTTCAGTACCTTCCGATTCACTCGCTACACCAAAAAAGAAGGACTTTGTAACACCATGGAACAAGGAACAGTGAAGTGGTTCAATGACGCCAAGGGTTACGGCTTTATCAGCCGTCAGAGCGGTGAAGATGTGTTTGTCCACTTTTCGGCCATCCAGTCGAATGGTTTCCGTTCGCTGAAGGAAGGCCAGGCGGTGTCGTTCACCGTTGAGAAAGGCCCTAAGGGTCTGCAGGCCACCAACGTCCAGGCTCTGTAGCAAAATTTCTCATCACCGTTGAGGGGCAGCGAAAGCTGCCCCTTCGCTTTTTGGGGAATGAAAGACATGACATTGCGCCACAGCACATATCGAGTGACTCTGCCATCCGAGAAATGCGGGTCGTTCGACTACCGCGCGTGAAAAAGCCGATCGCGGCTCCGCTCAGGATGACGGCGGCCAACAATCTAAGAGGACGGTTTGACCTCTTCCACCTTGGCGGTGAATTCCCCGTTGGCGACGCGAGTGCGTACGGATTCTCCCGGCGAGAGCTGGCCGGCGTTCTTGACCAACTTTCCAGATGCGTCGAAGACGAGGGCGTAGCCACGGTCGAGGATGGCGACGGGCGAGAGTGCCCCGAGTTGGGCGGCGAGGCGGTCTAGGCGGGCGTGGTGCTGGAGCAGGACGTTGCGTGTGACTGCGGTGAGGGCGCCGGTACGAGCTTCGACGTCGCGGCGCATGGCGACGAGCTTGGCGCGGAGATCGTGGGCTCGGACCCGGGCGGAGGCGCTGTCGAGGCGGCGATGATAGTTGCGGAGGTGGCGGCGCTGGGCTTCGGCAAGACGGAAGACCAACTCGTCTACGCGCTGGCCGCGACGGGCGATGAGGTCGCGCATGCGGGCGAAGGTTCCCTGTTGCGCCAGGGCAGTGAGGGCATTGCGTGAGACGAGCAACTGGTAGCGCACGGCTCGGGCGGCGCGTGTGCGAAGATTCTCGACTCGGTCGCCCAGTTCGTGCTTCGACTGGATGACCAGTTCGGCGGCGGCTGAAGGGGTTGGGGCACGAAGGTCGGCGACGAAGTCGCAGATGGTGAAATCGGTTTCGTGACCCACGGCGGAGATGACGGGCAGACTGCTGCCGGCAATGGTTCGCGCGAGGGCTTCATCGTTAAAGGCCCAAAGATCTTCGACGGAGCCGCCGCCGCGGGCGACGATGATGACGTCGACCATGCGCGAGGAGTTGAAAAAACGTACGCCAGCGGAGATTTCGCCCGGGGCGGATTCGCCTTGTACCTGCGCGGGAAAGATGATGATATGAACGCTCTCATGGCGGCGGCGCAGGATGTTGAGCATGTCCTGGACGGCGGCACCGCGAGGCGAAGTGACGATGCCGATAGTCCGCGGCAGTGTTGGTAGAGGCTTCTTGCGCTCCTGGCCGAAGAGGCCTTCGGCGGCGAGCTTGGCTTTGAGTTGCTCGAAGGCGACTTGGAGCGCACCGGCGCCTTGGGGTTCCAGGTACTCGGCCTGGAGTTGAAGTTCGCCGCGGACTTCGTAGAGGGTGACGCGGCCGCGAGCGGTCACGCTCATGCCGTTCTCAGGCTTGAAGCGAAGCAGGCGCGCGGTCGTCCGCCACATCACGACTCGTAACTGGGCGTCACCGTCCTTCAGGGTGAAGTAGAGGTGCCCGCTCTCGGCGGGTTTGAAGTTGGAAATTTCGCCCTGCACCCAGACGTCGGAGAAGCTCCGCTCAAGCGCGGTGCGCACGCTGGAGACGAGTTCGCCCACCTTCCAGAGCTTTCGCTGAGGCGGGGTAGCCTGGAAGTTGAGGCCCAGTTGTGAGGGATCGCCCACGAGGCGAGTGTAGCAAAGGCAGGAGTGGAAATCAGCGGCTCAGAAAGAGTGGAACCCGACTAAAATACAGGCATGAGTGATTTGGGGAAGGCGCTGATCGGGATGGGAGTGTTCGTGGTGCTGATCGGCGCGCTGCTGCTCGGCGCCGCCAAGTTGAACCTGCCTCTGGGGCGACTGCCCGGAGACTTTTCCTGGCGCAGTAAGAGCGGAAACGGGTCGTTCTATTTCCCCCTGGCGACGTGCGTGCTGGTGAGCATCCTTCTCAGCGTCTTGTTCTGGATCATCGGGGCGATCAGAAAATAGCTTGGCCGTTGTTGCTGCTGAGCTTGGGAGGAGCCGGGGCTGCCCCCAGCCTCCAAAGCTTGCATTTGGGCCCATTGCAGCCGACCCATGGACTCGTTTGGGGAGATTATTCGCTGCTGTTCACCCTGGCAATAATCCTTCCAAAAGTGCTTTGTGGGCTGGATTACAATGATTAAGGTGGAGTTATCGTCATCATGATGTAATCGCCATATTTTCATGACCGGACTCGAGCAAATTTCGCGGATGTTTCCACAGTTTTCGCTCAACGCGACACTCGATATCCTGGTTGTGGCATTCCTGATCTATCAATTTTTGTTGCTGATTCGCGGGACACGTGCAGCTCCCATGCTGCTCGGGGTTGGCACGTTGGTGATTGCGTTTTACGTGTCGCATCTACTCGGACTGCGCACGGTGGATTGGCTGGTCACGAACGTCGTTCCGTACGCGATTTTTGCGTTGATTGTGGTGTTCCAGGCTGAGATTCGGCATGCCCTGGCACGACTCGGACGCAAGCTGACGTTCTCGCGGATGCAATCGGCGAACGGGATGGACTCGTACGACGATATTGTCCTGGCGGCGAACCTGTTCTCGCAGAATCAGACGGGCGCGCTGATTGTGATCGAGCGCGAGATCGGGTTGCGCACCTACATTGAAAGCGGAGTTCCGCTGGATGCGCAACTTTCCTACGACCTGCTGGCGACCATCTTTCGGCCGAGCGCGCCGCTGCATGATGGTGCGGTGATCATTCGGCGGGACCGGATTGCCGCGGCGGCGTGCTTCCTGCCGCTGTCGATGAATCCCCTGCTTTCGACCCAGCTTGGAACGCGACACCGCGCGGGGATCGGGGTTACGGAAGAGACAGACGCGATCTCGGTCATTGTTTCTGAAGAGAGCGGCGCCATCAGCCTGGCGGTAGGCGGAAACGTGGAGCGCGATATTACGCCTGAGCGCTTGCGGGAGCGCCTGGCGGAGTTGCTGCGGCGGTATGTTCCGAAGCCGGCGATGCCGACCTCGATCGCGAATACGACTGCCGACCTGGCCGATATTGAAGGGCCGGCAGATGCGAGTTCGGCCGCACAACGTGCCACATTGGCAGGCGACGACGGTGATGAGAGGGAGGATGAGCGCGCGTGAGACGATTCCTCCAGAAATACGTTCTGCACAATTTCGGGCTGAAGTTTCTGGCGCTGCTCATCGCGTTCGGATTGTGGTATAGCGTGGCGGACGACCCGGTGGCGGAAATTGCGATCAACGTGCCGATCGAACTGCACAACATCCCCAACAACCTGGTGGTGAGCAGCGAGGTGATTCCGGAGGCGCAGATTCGCGTGCGTGGCCCGGCCCGCGTGATTCGTCAGCTACGACCGGAAGAGATCCATCCGATCATTGATTTAACTGGCGTGAAACCGGGAGAAAAGACGTTTGACCTGACCGCGCAGCAGATTCACCTGCCTGGCGAGGCTGACGTGGTGCAGGTGGTGCCTTCGCATCTCCGGATCAGCTTTGACTACAGCGCTCACAAGGAAGTAGAGGTCAGGCCGCGGGTGACGGGAAGCTTTGCATCCGGGTATCGGCTGGTCGGCGCGCAGGTGGAACCATCACGGGTCGAGATCGTGGGGCCGGAACAACGAGTGAATATGATTGAGAACGCCATCACCGACCCGGTGGACGCAACGGGAGTGATGGGCCGCGCGAGTTTCACAACGAATGTGTATATCCCCGACCCGCTGGTGCGACTGGTGAAACCCGCGCCAGTGCGGGTCACGGTTATCACGGAAAAGACTTCCCCTGTCCCAGACAAAAACTCTGCAACTCCAGGAGCTCCGTAGTTGACCAGTCCAGGTATGCAAGCTGCCCGCCAACTTTTCGGTACTGACGGTATCCGCGGCATTGCCGGAGAGTATCCGCTCAACCCAGCGACGGTTTTTGCGATTGGGCGCGCGTTGGGCGCGCGACTGAAACGAAGCAATGCCAATGCGCGCGTTGTTTTTGGCCAGGACACGCGGGAGTCGAGCGCGTGGATTTCCGAAACGCTGGCGCGTGGACTGATGGAGAGCGGCATTGCGTTTGCCAGCGCGGGTGTGCTCACGACGCCGGGAGTCGCGTACCTGGCGCGCACGAATGGATTCGCGGCGGGAATCGTGGTGTCGGCGTCGCATAACCCCTGGCGCGATAACGGGATCAAGCTGTTTGGGCCGGATGGGATGAAGCTGCCTGACGCGATCGAGCACGAGATCGAGACGGAGATTTTTTCACATCTGGCGGAACTGGCTGGTTCTCACGGTGAGCCTACGAAAGACAGCCATGACGTTCTGCCGGGCGAGGCGACGTTGCGCGACGACTACGTGCAGTGGCTGAGCACGAATGTCGAGAGGGCTGGACTGCGCGGTATGCGGGTGCTGGTGGACTGTGCGAATGGCGCGGCAACTTCGGTCGCACCTGAATTGTTCCGGATCTGTGGCGTCGAGGGCGAGTATCTGAATGTGCATCCGAATGGGCAGAATATCAATGACGGGTGCGGGGCTCTGCATCCGGAGCACGTGGCCAGGCAAGTAGCGGCAGCAAATGGACATTATTCGCTGGGCATCACGTTTGACGGCGATGCCGATCGCGCGCTGTTCAGCGACGCCAATGGGCGCGTGGTGAATGGCGATGCGGTGATGCTGATGTCTGCTCGCGATATGAAGAAGCACGGTCGACTAAAGGGCGACACGGTTGTGGCTACGACGATGTCGAACATGGGGTTGGAGAAGGCGCTGCGCGGCGAAGGTGTTCAGATGCTGCGTGCGAACGTGGGCGACAAGTATGTGCTGGAGCAGATGCTGAAAACAGGCGCGATGCTCGGCGGCGAACAGTCGGGGCACATCCTGTTCATGGATGGCGAGTCGACGACGGGGGATGGACTGTTGACGGCTCTGCGGGTGCTCGACATTATAGCGCGCTCGGGAAGAACTTTGGCTGAGCTGGTTGCTGATCTTAAGGAGTTCCCGCAGTTGATTCGGAATGTGAAGGTTCGCGAAAAGTTGCCGATGGAACAGTTGCCGCGGGTGATCGAGGCTATTCACGCGGCGGAAGCGGACCTCGATGGCAATGGCCGAGTCGTCGTGCGTTACTCGGGCACCGAGAAGCTGGCGCGCGTGATGGTGGAAGCGGAGAGCGAATCGTTAACCAAGAAGCACGTTGAAGCGATCGCGGGCGCGTTGCAGCGGGAAATTGGCGCGTAGAGATGGACGAGGATCCGGAGATTCCGGAAGTTGAAGCGGAAGAGAGCTCCGAAGAAGCACCCCGGATGACGGTTGGTGCCGCGATAGCGGTGTTTGTTGCAGGTGTGACTATAGTCGCTCTGGCGATTTACTTCGGGGTGGCGCAAACAGTCGCCGGACTGTTTTTCGTTATCGGAATCCCGCTGGTTTTGATTTGGTTTGTGTGGAAGGTGTTTCTGCGCCGGTTGTGGCGAATAAGAGGGATGAGAACCGCACAGGAAAGACGAGAGCTGATGGAAGCGGCGCTGCGGGATAAGAAGACTAACCACGAAGGACACTAAGGAAGAGCCCAGGTAACCCGCCTTGGCCGGCGAGGCACAGGCGCTTCACCTTAATCCAAATCGCGCCAGTTGGATCCCACGCCGGCTTCGGCGACCAGGGGGACACGGAGTTCCCAGACCTTCTCCATCCGATCCTGAACGAGCGCGCGGACTTCTTCAATTTCTTCGTTCGGGACCTCAAAGACAAGCTCGTCGTGAACCTGAAGCAACATGCGGGTTCGCAGCTTGCGGTCGGTCAGATCGCGGTCGATGCGGATCATGGCGAGCTTAATGAGATCGGCGGCGGTTCCCTGCAGCGGCGTGTTAACAGCCGTGCGTTCGGCAAAGCCTCGGAGGTTGAAATTCTTGCTGTTGATGTCGGGCAAAGGGCGGACTCGGCCGAAGAGCGTCCGCACGAGGCCGTCGCGGCGGGCCTCCTCGAGGGTACGGTCGATAAAGCGGCGCACGCCGGAATACTTCTCGAAATAAGCGGCGATGAACTGCTTGGCTTCCGCGGTGGAGATGCCCAGTTGCTGTCCGAGCGAGAACTCGCGCTGCCCATAGATGGTGGCAAAGTTCACGGTTTTGGCGGCTGCGCGCTGCTCACTTGTGACCTCATCGACGGGAACACCGAATAGTTCCGCCGCAGTGGCTTTGTGCACGTCTCCGCCACTGAGGAATGCTTTGGTCAGTAGCGGGTCTTCGGAGAAGTGCGCCATGAGGCGCAACTCGATCTGCGAATAGTCTACGGAAAGCAAAACATTGCCCTTTTCGGCGATGAAGGCGGCGCGGATCTCGCGGCCGATTTCAGTACGAACCGGGATGTTCTGCAGGTTCGGATTCGTGGACGAGATGCGTCCGGTCGAAGTGGCGGCCTGGTTCAGCTGCGTGTGAAGACGGCCGGAGTCGGCACGGCACAGCGCCGGGAGCGCATCGACGTAGGTTGATTTCAACTTCGAGAGCTGGCGGTAGTCGAGCACGAGGCGCGGGACTTCGTGCTCGCTGGCGAGTCCCTCGAGAACGTCGACCGCAGTGGAAATCGTCTTGCCCTTGCCGTACTTGACGGGCCTGGGCAGGTTCAGCTTGTTGAAAAGCACGTCGCCGAGTTGCTTGGGCGAGTTGATGTTGAAATTGTGTCCGGATTTCGCGTAGATCTCACGGGCTTTCGCGTGGCACTCGCGTTCGAGACGCTCGGACATAGCGGCGAGGACGTCGCAATCGATCTTGATGCCGGCGTCTTCCATGCGGGCGAGCACAGGGACCAGCGGATGGTCGATCTGCTCGTAGGTCTTTCGAAGGTTGCGGGCGTCGACTTCTTTCGAAAGATCGGCGGCGAGGCGCGAAACCATGTCCGCGGCCTCGGCCAGCGAGCCGCTCAGTTTCAGGCTCAGGCGGCGGAGAGCGAGGTCTTTGAGTGTGTAGGTCGTGTACGTCGGGTCGAGCAGATAGGCGTAGAGCATGGTGTCGTGCTCTAGACATTCGATCGACATCCCGGCGGGTTGCAGCGCGTGCATGGCAGATTTGAGGTCGTGGACGGCTTTCGTGAGCTTCGGATCGGCGAGCGTCTTGCGCACGATGTCACGAAGCTTGTCGTCGCGGAGAGAAATGATCGCGGCGCTGGCTTTTCTGTATGCGAATGCGATGGATTCCGGGCCGATTTGGGTGGCGGGCGGCAGGGTGTCGAGGGCAAGGCTGCCCTGGGTGGAATCCTCCTCCGTATCGGGTTCTTCGGCTTCAGTTGTCTCAGACAAGGATGCGTCGACCGCGATGGCCAAGGCCGCTTCAACCGGGCGAGCCTTGAGGAACTTCTCGAGTTCGGTTGTGGACTTGATTTCCCGGTAATCGGTTTCGCCGACTTCGTCTCCCTCTCCCAGGAACTCCTGCACGAGGGTGTTGAATTCAAGCTCGGTGAAGAGCTGCCGCGCGCCTGCGACATCGGGTGGTTGAGCTTTCATCCTCTCTGGTTCGAATTCGATGGGGACGTTCTGGTCGATCGTCACCAGGTCGCGGCTGAGCAAAATCGCTTCGCGGTTGTGTTGCAGAGACTCGCGGTAAGTCTTGCGTTCGACCTCGTCGGAGTGGTCGAGCAGGTTCTGCAGTGAACCGAAGCGCTGAATCAACTCGACGGACCCCTTGTCGCCGATGCCGGGAGCGCCGGGGATGTTGTCGATAGAGTCACCACGCAGAGCCATTACATCGATGACGCGCTCGGGTGGGACGCCGAGGATCTCCTCGACTTTCGCGGCGTCGCAGATCAGGTTATCTTTGGGCGGATTGAGGACGCAGACTTGGTCGTTGACGAGCTGCAGCATGTCCTTGTCGCTGGAGACGACATAGACGGGATACTTCCGCTCGGCCGCCTCACGGGCCAGGGTCCCGATGACGTCGTCGGCCTCAAAACCTTCCATGGCGAGGATCGGAATACGGTAGATGTCGAGGGCGCGGCGGATATAGGGGATCTGCTGGGCGAGGTCTTCGGGCATCGCCGAGCGGTTGGCCTTGTAGCCTTGATAGGCGACATCGACGTAAGCACCGGCATCCTTGTCGAACTTCTTCAACTTCATGGCCGCGGCCTGCTGGTCGCGGAAGGTCGGGCCGGAGAGATCGAAGACGGCGCAGATGTACTCGGGCGCGAAGTCGTTCCGCAGCTTGTTGAGCATGTTCACGAAGACATAAGTCGCGCTGGTGGGAATGCCGGTCTTGGTGGACATGGGCCGCTGCCGCGCCATGGCGTGGTAGGCGCGGAAGATGAACGACATGGAATCGATGAGGAAGATGCGACCTTTGCCGGTGTCGGGCGGCAGCTTGGGCGGGTGCGCGACGGGCGCTTTGTTCTCGGAAGGCGCGGATTCAGCGGGTTTCGGGGATTTCGTGCGAGCTGGCAAGATAGCCTGATTTTATCAGAGGGATACCCAGGTGGAATCCATGGCCGGGCGCGGTTTCCGGCGCGTATGATGTTGAGAATCAAGAAATCTCCCAGGGGTAATCGATGACCTCTTCCGCAAGTTCAAGCGAACGCCGCTTCCTGCTTCGCGAAGCGATGCAGATGATTCCCGAAGGCGACGGGCGCTTCGCCGAAGTCTTCCGTCATGGGACGCTGCGCGTCGAAATCTACGCGCCTCGCTCGCGGGATCCTCAACAACCGCACAGCCAGGATGAGCTGTACGTGGTCGTCCAAGGTGAAGGGATCTTCATGAACGGCGAAACGCGACAGCCGTTCGGGCCGGGAGACGTGCTGTTTGCGGCGGCTGGAGAGGTACACCGATTCGAAGAGTTCACGGATGATTTCTACACTTGGGTGATCTTTTACGGGCCGGAGGGCGGGGAGAAGTAGGGAAACCGAAGAACTGAAAATCGGGTGGGCCAAGAACGGATGCGAGTTTGCACTCGCAGGGGCAGGCGAGGGCGCCTGCCCCTGCCAAAGCATAGCCGGATCACTCGATAAACATGCAATCCCCATAGGAAAAAAATCTATAGCGCTCGGCGACGGCGTGGTCGTACGCGCGGAGGACGCTTTCGCGGCCGGCGAAGGCGGAGACGAGCATCAGCAGCGTGGACTTGGGCAAGTGAAAATTGGTCAGCACGGCTTGCACCAAGCGGAAGCCACGATTAGGAGCGTCAGGGCCGCGCCAGCCGGGGTAGATGAAGATGTCGGCCTCGCCGCGCTGGGGCTGAATCGTTCCGTCTTCGGCGGCGGCATACTCCAGGGTTCGAACCGCCGTGGTGCCTACAGCGATGACGCGTCGGTTTTCCGAATGCGCCTGGTTCAGCTTGGCAGCTGCTTCTTCGCCGATCTCGAAGGTTTCGGTGTGTAGCTTGTTCTCTTCGACGACTTCATTGCGGACGGGCTGGAAAGTTCCAAGGCCCACATGCAGGGTGACTTCGGCGATCTCAATGCCCCGGTTGCGAATCTGGTCGAGGATTTCCGGGGTGAAGTGCAGGCCGGCGGTGGGCGCGGCTACGGACCCGGGATTGCGCGCGAAGACGGTCTGGTACTGGTCGCGGTCTTCGGTGCGATCCTGGCGATGGATGTAGGGCGGCAGGGGCACGTGGCCGAGTTTCTCGAGCCGTTCGAAAAAGTCGGGGACATCGTCGAATTGGATCGTTCGTTCCCCGAACTCGCCGTGCTCGATGATCTCTGCGTGTAACTCGTAGGCGGTACCCTCGCCGAAAAAGAGGTTCTCTCCCACGCGAATCTTTCGTCCCGGGCGAACCAGGCATTGCCAGGTGGGTGGGTGCAGGCTGACCTGCTTCGCCAGCAGCACTTCGACTTTGCCGTGGAGAAAGTCTCGCATGGCGGGGTTTTGGGGGCTGAGGCGTTGGGCGTGCAGGCCGCCTCGGTGACCGAAGAGGCGGGCAGGCAAGACGCGGGTATTGTTAAGGACCAGCAGATCACCCGGGCGGAGCAGGTTCGGGAACTCTCGGAAGCCGGTATCCTGGAAGGCGCCGGAGTTGCGGTCGAGGTGGAGCATACGCGAGGCAGCGCGATCGGCAAGCGGTTGCTGCGCGATCAACTCCTCGGGAAGGTGGAAATCGAACTCCGAAACCAGCACTGCTCGATTATAGGCGGCGCTGCAAGTGTATTTGTTGGCGATCCGCCGAAAGGTGGGGTAGTATAACCAAACTGCCTTGCGCGCCCGGTTCCCTTTTATCCTGCGTCCGCGGCAGTACTGCATCATGACGGCATACGAAGTTCGCCAAGAGATTGTACGACTGGGTAAGTCGCTGCACGACAAAGGGTTTGTTGCTGCCACGGACGGCAATATTTCAGTCCGACTGGACGAGCGACGAGTGCTGGCTACGCCTACCTGCCTGAGCAAGGGCATGATGACGGTCGAGGACCTGGTGGTCGTCGATATGCAGGGGCGCAAGCTGGAAGGCTTCCGCGAGGTCTCCAGCGAGATCGCCATGCACATGATGATCTACCGCAAGTGTCCGGAGACAGCGGCAATTGTGCACGCGCATCCGCCGACCGCCACCGGGTTCGCAGCGGCAGGAATGCCACTGGATCAGCCGCTGGTGTCCGAGATCGTCATATCGCTCGGATCAGTACCGCTGGCGAAGTATGGAACGCCGGGAACTCAAGAACTGGTCGCATCACTCGAGCCGCTGGTGTGCAGTCACCACGCCGTCCTGATGGCGAACCACGGAGTAGTGGCGCACGCCGAAGATCTCTGCACCGCCTACATGCACATGGAGACGGTAGAGCACTTCGCGAAGATTGCCTTGACCACGCACATGCTGGGAACACAGCAGGTTCTTCCGCCGCATCGGGTGGAAGAACTGGACGAGATTCGACGGCGGTTGCAGGAAGCAAAAATCGCGGCACTCCGAAAAGTCTAAAGACCTCATTTCCAGGTAGAAAAGACCCACGTCTGCTGGCTGCGGCAGATGCGGGATGGGAACGTACTCTATTCGCCTCCCAGGCGGAAGCGCAGGCCGGCGCGGAAGTTCGCTTTGAGGCCGGGATAGCCGGCAACGTCTTCGTATTTGCGATTTAGAAAATTCTCGAAATTCGCATAAGCGGTAATCCGGGGATGAAATTCGTACCATGCGCCGAGGTCGAAACGTGCGTAGCCGGCGGTGTATGTAATGGGCGGTTCGAGGCCGAGGAAGTCAGAGTCGAAGCGGCGGCCGAGGAAGGTTCCGCCGAGCGTGCCGCCGAAACGGTGGCGAGTATAGGAGACAAGCAGATTGCCGGAGTGGCGCGGGCGACGAAGCAGCGGATTGCCCTGGGCGAGTGGGCCCGAGGCGAACGGAGCGGCGAGGATCTGGCCGGAAGTGTAAACGTAGGCTCCCTGGAATTGGATGCGCTCGGTGGGCCGACCCTGGAGATCGATTTCAGCACCCTGGGCGAAGGACTTGTTCACGTTGACGTACTGGCCCTCGAAAGTCGAGTAATCGATGATGTTGAAGTCGACGCGATTGCGGAAAAGGTTGTCGAAGTAAACGGCGCTCAGAGCGTACTTGTTGGCGAAGAACGACTGGTCGAAACCGGCTTCAAGGCTGCGATTGGTTTCCGGCTTGAGGTTGGGATTGGCGATGATGTTGTACCCGCCTACTCCGAAGGACTCTTCGAAGCGCGGCTCCTTGATGCCCCCGGCGTAGCGGCCCCGCAGGCGAAATGCTCCCAGTGGGCCGCGTCCATTCCAGAGCAGGTAGCTGGCCGCGAGTTCTGGTACGGCTCGGTTACCGAAGCTCTCGTTATGCTCGTAACGAAGGCCAGCGATGAGGGTGGCGCGATGGGCGGCGAAGACCTGCTGTCCGTAAAGCGAATGATTGCGGCGCAGGCCGTGGCCCAGCGGCGGCGCGGTGATGTCTCCGACGAAGCCATTCTCATCTTCGAAGCGATAGCCGAAGGTCGTGCGCGTCCAGGTGCGCTCCCAGACATCGCCCTGGTACTCGAGGCCGGCGCGATTCATGCTGGCGAAGTCGTGATAGGGGTAGTCGAAGTTTCCGTAGGCCGGGGTTTGCCGGCCGGGCTCCTGCACGGTATCGACGTCATTGCGGACGTGGTTGTATTCGAACCCAGTGAGGCGGTGCTGCCATTTTCCGCTGGCGTAGCTGAGGTCGAGACTGGAAAGGAAATTGTTCTGGGTGGCGTGCGCGTCGCGGTCGGGTGGAAGAAGCGGTTGACCATTGAACCACCACTCGCCGGGAATCCCTACGAAGCTGTTGTTGTGGCGGGCGTGAAAGCGGAGTTGCAGTTTCGGAGTGACTGCAAAACCGAGATTGGCGCCTTGTGAGGAATTCCAGTAGGAATCGTTGATTCCCTGCCCCAGGGTGTTGAATTGGTTCCCGAACAGGTTGTAGTCGAAGCGATGGATTGCTCCGGAGAACGCTGCATATCCGTTGGCGGTTTGGAAGGTGCCGCCGTCGGCTCCGAAACGAAGCTCGGGAGTTCGGGTGCTGCCGTTTCGGGTAAAAAATTGGACGACGCTGGTCATGGCGTCGGAGCCATAGAGAGTGCTTTCGGCCCCACGCACGAACTCGACGCGATCGATGTCGGTCATGGGCACTACGCCGAAATCGAAGGTGCCACCGGGGTCGTTCACGGTCACGCCGTCGAGGATCACCTTGTTGTAGCGCGATTCGCCGCCGCGGACGAAGAGCGAAGTCAGGCCACCACGTTGGCCGGCATTGGAGACGATGGCCCCGGGAAGGAAACGAATGGCGTCGCCCGCGGCCACCGGTTGTAAATCCTTCAGTTCGGTGGCGGTGAGATCAGCGTTGCTTACCGGGGAATCTTCGGTGGGCAGCGGTGTACGCGCGGCGGTGACGTTCACACTGGTGTTCACGTTGGAGAGGCTGAGAGAGGCACCGATCTGCTCGGTGGTTCCGCTGACGGTAGTTGAAAACAATGCGAAACCGGGCGCGAGCACTTCGACGCGGTAATTGGTGTCGGCGATATTGTGAAATTCGGCGGTGCCTTCGGCGGTGGTGGTCTGGACGGCGATAACATGCTGGCCTTCGTAGAGCGCAACGTGAGCACCAGAGACCGGCGCGTGATGCGGGTCGGTGACACGGACTCGCAGATCAGATGCGAACGCGGTCGGTGTTATCAGCAGGAGAAAAAGGAAATAGGTGAAACGCAAGTCGTCCTCCTTTGCACGCGAAAGGGGTTGTCGTTGCGTTCGCGCCGGTCTCCTGGCTCGGCGAGTCATACAGCAGCTGTGGCCTTCCCATGCGATTGCACAGTGGCAGGCAGCTTAGCTCGCTTACAGTTGCGCGGCAGCGCGGGATTCTCACCCGCTTCCCTGTTCATGACGAAGGTCATGAACGCGCGAACAAAAGATTGCGAAAGAACGCCCAATCCAATCAGACAGGGAAATTTGAACTGTATGGAAAAAGCAGCGGCGTGTCAAACGGCAGAACCAACAAGCGCGTTGGCCTGGTCACGAACACGCTCGAGCGCGGCCTGCATTTCGGCGTGAAACTGCTGGGCGGCGACGCTGTCGGTTTGGCGAGGAACGAAGATGGGGCGCGACCAGCGAACGTGCGCGCGAGTGAAAGGCTTCGGGATGACGAAGCGATCCCAGGAATTCAGCACCCAGCCGTCTTTCACGGCAATGTAGAAGCAGCGGATGGGTGCGCCGGTATTGCGGGCGAGCAGGACCGGGCCAGGCTTGGCCACGTAGACCGGACCTCGTGGACCATCGATGGTGAATGCTGCGACGCCATCTCCTTCGATGACGGTGTGCATCCCGAGAAGCGCGCGAACGCCGCCGCGAGAACTTGATCCGCGCACGGCCCGGAAACCGAACTTCTCGATGATCCGCGCAATGTACTCGCCGTCGAAGCTGCGACTGGTCATGACGGAGATACCCCGCTTGCGAAAGAAGTAGGTTGCGGAGAAGACGCAGCGATGCCAGAAGGGGGCAATGGTTTGAGGCGGCGGAAGGGCGGCGGGATCGGTGACGCCCTCTTCTTCGGTGCTGGCTGTGAAGCGGACGGTGCGGCAGATGATCGAGATGGCAAGGTAGCCAGCCACGGAAATAGAGAAGAGGGCCAGGCGCTGGCGGAAAGTGAAGGGGCGCTCGTCAGGAGTCGTCTGCTCGTCCATCACGGTTGCGTCGGATGAAGCCACATTAAGATTCTAGGGAACGCACGGTGGGAACGCAAAGAACTACCCCGCCCAAGCTGAGCTTGGACGGGGCACCCGAACGGGAACCATTCCTCACGCGTACTTAATCCATTTCATGATTTCCGGCAGGGTTGGGCGCTTGCCGTACATGAGGATACCGACGCGATAAATACGGGCGCAGACCCAGATCATTCCCCAGATTGCGAGGATCTGCAGGGCGATGGACAAAAGGATCTGCCAGAGTGGCGGCATCTGCACCGCGACCCGGACGAACATGATGATCGGAGCGGTGAATGGGAAGATGGAGGTCCAAAAGGCGAGCGGAGTATTCGGGTCGCGAATGACGGCACTGGCAAATACGACGCACAGGATGAGCGGCATCATTACCGGCCACTGCAACTGCTGGGCTTCTTCTTCGGAATTGACCATGGCACCGACGGCCGCGTACATGCTGCTATAGAGAAAGTATCCCAGCAGGAAGAACACGGCGAGGCACACCAGCACGGCGGGTTGAATGCTGAGGTCCTTCATCACGGGTCCTGCAGCGGCTAACGCTGGCGTGCTGAAGATGACAAGTGTCGCCAGCCAGATCAAGATCTGTGTGATCCCGACCGCGCCAACTCCAATCAGTTTCCCCGCCATCATTTGAGTGGGCGTTGCGGCGGAGAGCATCACCTCCATGACGCGGGAGGTCTTCTCCTGCAGGACCGAGCGCATTACGGCCATGCCGTAGATGAGGACGGTCATATAGATGATGAACATCATCACATAGGGCAGGAAGAAGGCGGCGATGCCGACCGGCGGGCCCTCTTTACCGCTTTTATCCACGCTGGTGACGTCCATGTCGAGGCGCTTGAGAATGCCTTTGATCTGGTCCGGCGGAATTCCCTTTGCCGCAACTCGAAAGCGCATGACAGAGCGATTGACCGCGCCCTGCACGGTAGAGAAATCGGTGAAGTCGCTGGGATGGCTGGTGACGTAGACGAACTTGTTATCGGTAATCGCTTGATCGGTAAGCCAGACAAAGCCGTCGATCTTGTTTTTGGCAACCTGCGTCGTGAGTTCGTTGCGCGCGGCCTCATCTGTCGTCTGCTGCGCGTCCACGGCGAACTTTGGCGAGGTGTTTTCATCGCTGTTGGCACGCGACTTTGTCGGACGCTCGGGATTCTCCAACTGCGACTTGATCTCATTCGCGAGTTGCATGGTCGGTGCAGCGACGACGATGTGCCGGACAGCGTCGGACTTCATCATCATCAGCTTGCTCGGGACCACAACGACACCGGCGACGAAGATCGGCATCAGCACGGTAAAGAGGATGAAGGCACGGGTGCGAACCCTTTCAAGATACTCGCGTTTGACGATCAGCCAGACATTACGCATTGGTCACCCCCGCGGCTCCGTTTAATGCAGCACCGCCATTTTTCCCGGCGCTCACCACGTCAATGAAAATTTCCTCCAGTGAGGGCTCAACGAGTTCGAACTTGCTGATGCGTGCCTTATCCGCGGCGAGGCGGAGCAAGGATTGGGAATCGGCGCCAGGAGCCAGCTTCAACTCGATTCGGTTGCCTGAGTTGTGGAACGACTGCACGAGGTCCTTGCGTTCGAGGAAGGAGGTATCGCCGTCATACTCGATCTCGACAGAGGACTTGCCGTAGCTTGCCTTGACGGCACGGAGTTCGCCCTGGAGAACGGCGCGGCCGTGATTCACGAGCGTGATCTCGTCGCAGAGTTTCTCGACCTGGTCCATGCGGTGGGTCGAGAAGAGGATGGTCTTTCCGGCCTTGCGGAGCTCCAGCAGGATGTTTTCGAGGTCGCGCGCATTTGCGGGATCGAGGCCGGAGGAGAATTCGTCCATGATGACGAACTCGGGGTCGTGCAGGACCGAGGCGATGAATTGAACTTTCTGCTGCATTCCCTTGGAGAGTTCCTCGGCCTTCGCTTTTGCCCACTGCTGCAGATCGAGGCGCTCGAGCCATCGGGCGGCACGCTTGTCGGCCTCGACTCGCGAAATGCCCTTCAGTTGCGCGAAGAAACTGAGCAGTTCGCTGATTTTCATCCGCTTGTAGAGGCCGCGCTCTTCGGGAAGATAGCCGACGCGGTCGAGATGCGCCGTCCTGAAGCGTTCGCCAAACATCCAGACCTCGCCGCTGTCGGGCAAGGTGATACCGATCATCATGCGGATGGTGGTTGTCTTCCCGGCGCCGTTGGGACCTAACAGGCCGTAGACGCACCCTTGCGGGATGGAGAAACTAAGCGAGTCGACGGCAGTGAAGCTGTCATAGCGCTTGGTGATGCCGTGCAGTTCCAGGGTATTAGTCATAAGAAAGTGCCTGAGGAAACGTTCGTCATTCAATGTCCAGGTAGTCGTCGATCCAGGACTTCACGATTTCGCGGCCGGGGTCCTGTAATTCATAGCGAACGCCGGTTGCGCCGGAATCGGGGCGGATCCAGACGATGGTGCCGCGAATGGAGACTTCTTTTGCATTGGGCAAAGCGAACAGGACTTCAACGTTCTCGCCGAAATCGAATCCCGCGTGACTGTGCATGGAGAGTCCGCCGCCACTCACTTCGATCATTGTGGCGCGATGGATGGTGCCATTGGAGCGTACCCGGACCTCGGTGACGATGGGGATGCGAACGTAGCGACGCAGTTCGTGCAGAACGAGCAGGTGCGTGGCGCGAATGACGCGAAGCAGGTTCTGGCGATCGAGAGGATCATTGAAGGTGGCGTTCACGCCGTACTGCGAGAATTGCAATGCTTCCTGCATCGTTCCGCAAATTCCGTAAACCACCATGCGCTGCGTGTTGGTGCTGCTCCGAATATCGCCAAGCAACTGGCCCACGTTCGGAGCCCGCAGCGATAGCACGCAGGCCTCATACTTTTCACGCTTGAAGCGGACCGGCGCGTCTTCCGGACTGAACGCGTTCGTTTCGATTCCGAACTGCTTAAAACAATCGCCGATCAGTTTGGCGGCCGCGTCGCCCAGACCGATGAGGGCGACGTAGGCGTACGCCTTAGGACCACCCGATTTTTGCGGGGCTGGAACAGGAGCCATAGAAGGATTGCTGCAAGAAGCTGCGTCTGTATCGTAGCCCCATTGGGGATACGATACAAAGTACATCTGGGACTCAAATTGTAAATAAAAAGGAAGCACGGCCGCAGCCGTGCTTTCGATATAAGTTGCCGGGCAGCGCCCGGGGCTACGAGCTCACTCGGACCACCGGCGGAACAGGAGCGAGCCGTTGGTCCCGCCGAAGCCGAAGGAATTCGAGAGTGCGTACTCGAATTCCGCTTTGCGCGGGTGGTTGGGCACGAAATCCATTCCCTCGGTATCGGGGTCCTGGCTCTCGAGATTGACGGTTGGCGGCAGGGTTTGGTTCAACAGCGCCAGAACCGTGATGCCACCTTCCAGTCCGCCGGCGCCGCCAAGCAGGTGTCCGGTCATCGACTTGGTCGAACTGACGGGCACCTTGTAGTCGCCAAAGCAGCGGCGGATTGCCCTTGCCTCAAGCACATCTCCGACCGGGGTCGAGGTGCCGTGCGCGTTGACGTAGCCGACGTCGCTTGGCTTGATGCCGGCGTCGTTGATGGCATTGGTCATGACACGGAAACCGCCGTCGCCGTCTTCCGATGGCACGGTGATGTGATAGGCATCCGCGCTCATGCCGTACCCGACGATCTCGGCGAGGATTTTGGCGCCGCGGCGACGGGCGAACTCGAGTTCTTCCAGGATCAGAATGCCCGAGCCTTCGCCAACGATGAAGCCGTCGCGATCCTTATCCCATGGACGGCTGGCATGCTCTGGATCGTCGTTGCGCGTGGAAAGCGCGCGCATGGCGGCGAAACCGCCCACCCCCATCGGCGTGATCGCTCCTTCGGTGCCGCCAGCGATCATGACATCCGCATCGTTGCGCTGAATGATCTTGAAAGCGTCTCCGATGGAATGCGCGCTGGTCGTGCATGCGGTTGCAGTGGCTTCATTGGGCCCCTTGGCGCCGTAACGAATGCTGACGTGGCCGGCGGCAAGATTGATGATGGTTGCAGGAATGAAGAATGGGGAGATCTTGCGGGGGCCGCCTTCGAGCAACGCGCAGTGCTCGCGCTCGATGACGTCGAATCCGCCGATGCCGGATCCGATGTGAACGCCGACGCGAGTTGCGATTTCGGGCGTCACCTGCAGGCCGGACATCTTCATGGCTTCATCCGTCGCTGCCAGGGCAAGATGGATGAAGCGCCCCATTTTTTTCAGTTCTTTCTTTTCGACGAAGTTGAGAGGATCGAAATTCTTGACCTCCGCCGCTATCTGGCAAGCGAATGCGGAGGCGTCAAAATGCGTGATCCTGGCGATGCCGCTCTTACCGGCCAGCAGGCCCGACCAGACCTCTGGAACCGTATTCCCGACACCGCAGATCAGCCCGATCCCGGTAATGACCACCCGACGCGCCACTATTTACTTACCCTTCGCGTGCTTGTCGATGTAGTCAACCGCATCTTTGACGGTACGGATCTTCTCGGCATCCTCATCGGGGATTTCGATGTCGAAGGCCTCTTCGAACGCCATCACCAGTTCCACGGTGTCGAGCGAATCCGCGCCAAGATCGTCCACGAACGATGCGTTGGGCGTGACTTCGCCCTCGTCCACACCGAGTTGCTCAACGATAATCTGCTTTACTTTATCTTCTACAGAAGCCATCGATCTAACTCTCCTTACGTTTTGCGAAAACGAATTAGTCTTACGTGATGAATTACAGCAGTTGCAAGAGAGACAGGTCTCTCCTTGCGCTTGCGCAGCTCGGTTCAAGACCGCGTGACTGCTGCTCTAAGCCCGCATCATGCTAAATGGTCAGTACGGGCAGGTCAATGTTGCGCGACAGGAGAATCACAGGAGTGTGTGCGTTCTGACACACTGCAAAATGACGGATGAAACTAGCGCGAGCGGCGCGGAATGGCGCCGCTCGCGAAGCGGAAGCTCGAGTTCTATTTGTAGGTCGCGTTGGTCCGTAGAAGTTCGTCGCGATGAGCGGAGTACTCTGTCATCGAGCCAAATGCAGGCCCGGACAGAGCCTGCGCCTGTACCGCTGCGTGAATTGCCGCGTCAACCTTGTCGAGACCCTCGGCAGTGGCGGCAATGTAGACGATCGAGAACCCATCCGGTGAACTGGTATGGATCGCCTGGGTGTCGATTTCGTATTCGTGAATGGTGCCGTCTGCGAGCAATTTCTCAAGCAAAGGCGCTATGAGATTCTTGCTGAGCGTGTCAACGGCATTATCCGGAGCATCTTTCTTTAGCTTATAAAACGAGACTTTGGTATATCCGCCCTTGAATGATCCGGAGTGCCAGTTGTAGTAACGGCTTACCCAGAGGTTGTCCCAGTGCTTTGTGGAACTGGCCAGCACAGCATTGGTGGCTGCTCCAGTAGTGTAGAACTGCTCCAGAACATTGAGTACTCCTGCCATCGACATTGCAGACCACCAACTGTCGTGAGTGGAACCGTCAGGCGTGTGAATGAGCGTTTCGTCGTCGCCGAAGCCAACGATCGTCCCGCTGGCGAGGGCCTTCTGAAGTATTGGGAGGTCGGCGGCATTGTTCTTGGCCATGTCTCCCCACTGTGCACGCGGAATGACCCAGTTCGCGACGTAGGAATACATCGGCGGTTTTTCTTTGACTTGCGATGTCTGCGCGGCAGCTGGCATTGCCAAAATGGCGAACGTGGCGACGACGCAGACGACGGAGAAAACCTTCCCCACACATTTCTTCATTTCTTCTCTCCTGTTGGAACTTCGTACCCGGTACTTTCACTGACTGCGAGATAGAGAGCGTCGTGCCGAAACTGAGGGCGCGGCAGCTCGTTCAGGTGACTACGGAGTAGTCCGAATTGTCAGGTACATCTCCAAAGAATGCGAGGACAGAAAGACACCCTGTTGTTCTGGTAATGGATAGAACTATGGGGACCTTGGGGAACGCCCCACAGAAAAGAATATGAAGAAATTGGGGTTCGTGAATATTACACCCCGATTTCATGGTTGAACAGAAAAGAAGGGCGAGGCTGCGGAAAAAACAAAGGCCCGGCCAGGCGGCCGGGCTCGGGGTTGGTTTTCGACTACCGATAGACACGTGCCACGAGAGTTACTTCCTCAGGCAGAGCCTTGGCGGAGAGTTCACGCTCCGTGTGTATCTGCGGCAATTCCTGAATCATGCTTCCCGGCATTGCAACTCGAACCAGGAAGAACGACTTGCCGTAATAGGAGTGGAAGATCAGGCGGGGGTTCGCGCCGCGGACATCGCGGTCTTCCGGATAGCTGAGAATCGTGATGACGTCGCCACTAGTGCGATTCTGGATCACGAGTCTGTCGCTGTTTCCGTAGTAGGCGATCCGGTATTCTCCAGCGGGCATACGGTCGTTCCCAACGAAGAAATCAAAGGGAACATTTGCAGTGATAAAGGTGCCCGCCTGCGCATAGAGACTCGGAGCAGCAAGCAACATAACCGCGATTGCAACCGCAATCAAAGCCAAGCGTTTCATAACAACCTCCTCGAGAGTGGCCCGGCTACCTGCTCCGGGACTCCTTCGTTACGCGAGAAGAGATAGCCCAAGCCAGCGACAAAAGTCCTCACGGAGTAATCGAGAATTCCTAAGTTCGTGCGGGTACGCCTGGACAACGATAGCCATTTGTTTTCAGAGTCTTAGCGGGATTTCTCAGGAAGTCATCAGGATGGGATCTGGTTAACTGCTTACAGCCCTGACTTTCTAACGTCGAAATCACAGAGGAATTCGTATCAGTAGGTAGATAATTCGGCGCGGTTGAAGTCTGGGATGGACGCGATGCAAAACGGATTTTCGGGAATTACACCCAAACCGCTGTCGCAGTCGGACTTTCTGATCGAGGATTGGCTGATTCAGCCCAGCCTTAACCTTATTGTCTGTGGTTCAACAATAAGCCACCTCGAACCGAAGGCGATGCAGGTGCTCGTGTTCCTGGCCGAGCACCAAGGCGAAGTCCTCAGTAAAGACACGTTACTGAAATCGGTGTGGCCCGACACGTTCGTCTCCGAGCAGGTTCTTACAAATGCCATCTGGCAAATACGCCAGGGCTTCGGTGAGAAGAACAAAGCGTTCATCCAGACGGTGCCGAAGAATGGATACCGGTTGAACGCTGCGGTGCTGCCTAACTGGTCGGAATTCCAGGTTGGATATGAGCGGGCGCTGTTTGAGATCGAGCAACCGAAGCCAGAGCCTGAACTTCCCGAGAAGCCACAGCCCTCTCCGGAGAAAGAACCACCTGCCTGGAAGAGGAAGCTGTTTGTGTTTTCAACAACGGCGGTAATGGCCGTACTGGCAGGGGCAGCCGTGTTTCACACATTTGTGAGAGTTCCCACGGCAAAAAACACCACGATTGCCGTGTTGCCGTTTAAGAACGCCAGCGGCGACCCGCAGGAAGAGTATCTCAGCGACGGAATGACTGAGGAGTTGATCCAGCAGATCGGAAACCTGCAACCACAACAGCTGGGAGTAATCGCCCGTACTTCGGCGATGAGCTACAAGAACTCGTCTAAACGGATTGACGAAATTGGGCGAGAATTGAATGCCGACTACATCCTTGACGGCAGCCTTCGACGAGATGGCAACAAGGTGCGCGTGACGGCGAACCTGGTGGACGTGAAATCGCAGCGGCAGTTGTGGGGCCAAACCTATGTGCAGGACGGGAAAGACATCCTCCTGTTGCAGAGCGACATTGCAGCTTCCATTGCCAACCAGATTGATTTACGGCTGACTCCACAACAGAAGGCGAAGCTTGCAAGTCCACGGGAGGCGAATCCGGCAGCCCGCGACGAGTACCTGCGCGGAATATACCTGATGGGGAAATTCGACAAGGAAGGAGTGGAGGGCGCCATCGAGCACTTCAAACGGGCAGTTGAGTTGGATCCTCAATATGCGCAAGCACACGTGGGGCTGGCAGACGCTTACTTTGTGTTGGGTCAGCCGCTGCGGTTCGTTGCCGGAGTTCCCCCGATGGAGAACCTCGCCAAGTCGAAGGCTGAGGCTACGATCGCGACCCAGTTGGACAACAATCTTGCAGGTGCACACAGTCTGCTGGGAATTGCCAAGCTGTACCACGACTGGGATTGGAAGGGAGCGGAATCGGAATTTCAGAAGGCCCTGGAACTGGATGCTAACTCCACTTCGGCACATCTTTACTACGCGTTGTTCCTGACTTGCTCAGGGCGCCACCAGCAAGCTGCGCCTCATATCCGACGCGCCCTGGAGTTGGATCCGCTGAGGCTGCCGCTGGTTACGCTGGCAGGCGAACTCTACGCGGACGCCAGAAACTACGACGCGGCGTTCGCGCAGGTACAAAAAGTCCTGGAACTGGATAGCAATTTTGAATATGCGCTGAACGTGAAGACGGGCCTTTTGATGTATACGGGCAGAGGGGCGGAGGCGCTGGACTTCATAGAACAAGAGATGAAACGAAGGAATGCGACAGCGGAAGAATTGTCTCAGCTACGTGCGGCTTTTTCGAAGTCGGGAATGCGAGGACTGTACCAGGTTATGGTAGAGCGCATCGCAGGTAATCCGGACCCCCTCAAGGAGATACCTCGAGCGTTGTATTATGCACGGCTCGGAGACGCCGATAAAGCCATGGAGTCGCTGGAGAAAGCGTACGCGATGCACGATGGCGCACTTCTTTTCCTGCGCGTGCATCCCGCCTTCGCGGGAATGCAGGGAGATCCACGATTTGAAGATTTGGCCCGGCGGGTTGGGATACCGAAGGGATGAGGGGTTAGCTCGCGACTTCATCCGCGAGTTCGCGGACGGTTTCTGCAGTCGCTTCCTCTACTTTTTTGCCCACGACATCTCTGACCGCGGCCTTTACCTTGGTTTCGATCTGCTTCGCCGGCACTCGACCGGCTCCGTTCTTTTTAATCGCTTTTACAACTTTTTTCACGACCGGATCCACGGCGAGGTTTTCCGCGACTGCTTTCGCAACCTTCTTGGCAGCTTTCTCGACCGGGAGTTTCCTGGCTTCCTGTTCTTGCGATTCGAGCCCTTCAGAGGCTTTCCAGTCTTCACGAAATTCGCGGCGCAGGGTTTTGACAATCTTGGCGTCGCGGAAGATGAGTCCGATTTCACGGCGGGCATCGAGTTCCTGGGTGCGCAGGC
The DNA here is from genome assembly GCA_032252755.1 of Terriglobia bacterium. Taxonomy (NCBI): domain Bacteria; kingdom Pseudomonadati; phylum Acidobacteriota; class Terriglobia; species Terriglobia bacterium. Next base: position 15,393 of record JAVUPY010000079.1, on the reverse strand, counting down.
TTTGGCTGCCGAGAAAAGCGTCCTTGCGGTCGCGGATGATGACGCGCGCGTGCAGGCGCATGCGTCCCAACTGGCGAACGTTGATGCCGCGTGCGCTTGAGCTTCCGATGACGCAAACCTCGACTCCGGCTTCGAGGCGCTGCCGCAAAAGCCCGATCATGGAGCGGTCGCCGATTTTAGGGTCGTAAATGAGCAACTGCTTCTTTGCGCCTTTGATGAATGCCGCGAGTTCCTTGCGGGCGTTCAAGGGGCTGACCAGGAATTTCGGGCTGCCGGCCTCGTAAGACTGGCGTTGAGAGTCGGCTTCGAAGAGATTAATGGCCTGCTGGACGAGTTTACGGTTGCGCGTGACGAGGCCGAAGCTGCGACTGTGGTCGATATCGAGATGGGTGAAGTTAAACGCCAGCAGGTAGAGGTCGTGGCGATCGACAATCATCATCTTGCCGTGATAGCGGATGAGATCGCCGGCGGTACGCGCAACCGTAATGCCCTTGGCGAGGAAGTGAGTTTCGAGTTTGCGCAGGTTCTTTTCGCCGCCACGATTCGTGAACGCGATTAAGGCGCGGACGGCGACTCCGCGCTCGACGGCATCGACGAGCGCGCGTTCGATGGCGTCGTGATCGAATCGAAAAATGACGATATCGATACATTTCCTGGCCTTCTTGATGGCCTTCACAAGCGGGTCTACGCCGTCGCCGGGTTGTATGAACAGACGCAGAAGTTTCTCCTCAATGCGCTCTGGTTATGATGCAAAGTGGCGGGCCCGAGGCAACACCCGCCGGCAACAAAGGCATTCCAATAGCCAGGACATTGTTGCAGTCGTCCCCAAAGATGCCTCTCCGCAACCGCACCTGGAGAGGACAAATTCCTTCAGGTATGCATCGGATGCGATTTCCACGGACCCTTGCACTCGCTATCGCGCTAAGTATCTCGGCCGCAACCCCGGCCCTCGCACAGAAACAGGCCTCCGCAAATGCAACCGCGGTCGTCTGGATAGACCCCGGGAATATCCGGGGGAAGAACCTCTACTACGGGATCGGCGGGAGGCAGGATGTACCGAAGGGCCCGTTCACGTACCTGAAGGAAGACCAGGGCGGCACCAGTCCGAAATTTAGTGTTCGCGATGCGACGGGTGAGAAGTGGAAAGCGAAGCTGGGGCCGGAGTCGCAAGCGGAGGTCGTGGCGTCACGCCTGCTGTGGGCAGTCGGGTATTCGGCGAACGAGGACTACTACATCCCGGAGATACCATTGCCGGGAAGCCACAAGCGCCAGCACCGCGGGAAAGAGTTCATCAGCAAGGAAGATGTGGCTCACGGGGTACGCCTGCAGCGGACGCCGGCCGATGAGAAGAAACTGAAAGGATGGAGTTGGCGGAAGAACCCGGTGAAGGGCACACGCGAATTCAACGGCCTTCGCGTGATGATGGCGCTGCTGAGCAACTGGGACCTGAAGGAAGATAACAACGCCATCTACGAGGAGAAGCGCGATCCTTCACGGGAGATTTTGGGCGTGACGGACGTTGGCGCTTCGTTTGGCACTTCGGGAAAGAGTTACAGCGAGGCGGCATCAAAAAACAATCTAGAAGCGTATCGAAAGCACAAGTTCATTTCGAAGGTCACACCGGATTACGTGGATTTCAACTTCCCTACGCATCCTTCTTTCATCTACTACTTTCCGCTGTTCGAGTTTCCATTTGTCTGGCAGGAGTGGCGGCATCGCTGGGTAGGACGGCACATTCCGCGCGACGACGTGCGTTGGATCGCTTCACTACTTTCGCAGCTTTCGCCCAACCAGATTCGGGATGCGTTTCGAGCGGCGGGGTACACGCCGGCACAGGTGGACGCATTTTCAGCGGCGGTTGAAGATCGCATTGCGCAGATCGCAAAACTCTGATCAAGCCAACTTGAATTGCAGGTCGTGAAGTTCGCAATAGAGGCCGCGTTGACGCATCAGCTCAATGTGCGTGCCGCGCTCGACAATCTCCCCTTCGTTGATCACGAAGATCACATCGGCGTTCTGAATAGTCGAGAGGCGGTGTGCGATGACGATGGTCGTGCGGCCTTTCATCAGGCGATCGAGAGCTTCGAAAACCTGCTTCTCGGAACTGGAGTCGAGGCCAGAACTGGGCTCGTCGAGAATGAGGATGGGTGCGTTGCGGATGACAGCTCGGGCAATGGCGATGCGCTGCCGCTGGCCGCCGGAAACTGTCATTCCGCGCTCGCCGAGAACCGTGTCGTAGCCATCGGGCATCTTCTCGATAAACTCGGCGGCATTGGCCATCTCGGCTGCACGGACAATCTCATTGCGGGTGGCGCCTGGCTTGCCGTAGGCGATGTTCTGCCAGATGGGCGCGCGGAAAAGCGTCGTGTCCTGAAGCACAAAGCTGATCTGTTCGCGCAACGACTTCTGACGGAATTGACGGACATCCGTTCCGTCGATTTTTATGACTCCGGAGACGGGCTCGTAGAAGCGTGCAATCAAGCTGATGATGCTGGTCTTCCCTGCCCCGGTGGGGCCGATGAGGGCTGCAAGCTGGCCGGGCATGATGTTCAGGCTGACGTCGTTGAGCACAAGATCGTCTTTGCCATAGCCAAACGAGACATGGTCGAATTCGATTTCACCGCGGAAGCGCGGTGCGCGACGGGCGCCGCGAACGTCCTTCACCGTGTCCTCAACCTCGAGCACTTCCTGCACTCGCTCGTATCCGACGGCTGCCTTGGTGTAGGTGTCCGTGAGTTTGGAAAGCTCCTGCATCGGCTTGTACATTTTGCCGAGATACAGAATGAAAACGACGAGCGAACCGGCGCTTAGCGTGCCTGCGAGTACATAGTGGGCGCCAAACCAGAGCACCATGCATGTTCCTACCGCGACGACAACATTGACGATCGGGTTCAGCTTGGCTTTCAGGCTGCGTGCGCGCAAGGCGATCTCAACCTGCTCGATGCTCTGTTCCTCGAGGCGCTTCACTTCGTAGTCTTCACGCGCGAAAGCTTTTACGACGCGCATGGCCGAGAGCACTTCTTCTACATCGGACGCGATTTCACCCTCCTTGCGACGCACGGCACGCGAGGCCTTCTTGATGCGACGCGTGTAAATGAAAACGATAAGGAAGAGCACAGGCGCAACGGAAAGTGCGATCAGCGTGAAGCGCCAGTTGAGGTAAAACATCACCCCGATCATTCCGACGAGCGTGAGAACGTTGATGAAGAGGCCGAGCAAGCCGGAGGTGATGAAAGTTTGGATAGCGTCGATGTCGTCGGTGACGCGGGTAATGAGGTCGCCGGTGCGCTTCTGGTCGTGAAAGGCGAGCGAGAGGCGCTGGATATGCGAGTAGATGGTGCGGCGCAGGTCGTAGGTGATCCACTGACCGACGCTGGTGGTGAGGTACTTCTCGGTATAGGTGCAGATGGCGTCGAGCACAGCGATGGCCAGAACGGCGGCACAGGCAAATTCCAGGATTGCCAATTTGCCGTTGCCGACAATGGATTCGATCCAGCGCATAAACCCCGGATGACTGCCCTTGGAGCGCAGCACATCATCGAGGACGATCTTGAGAGGCCAGGGTTGCAGCAGATTGGCTGCGGATTCGCCCGCAACGGCCAGCAGTCCGACGGAGAGAGCGGCCCAGTGCGGCTTTAGAAGGCTACGGATAGAGAGATGACGGCTGTGGCGGCGCGGAATCTTCTTCGCCTTCTCCTGCACGCGGGCGTCGATAGTTTCCGCCTGCGGTTCGGAGCCAAGAGCGGGTTGCGGCGCCGATCGCTTCAGGTTCACTGGCACTAAGATGCGGGTTTCAGAGTCACGGGTGGGTTGGCGCGCCGGAGTTGCTGAGATCCCGATCCGGGGTTTGACGGCCAAAACAGGCCTATTACGGAAGGTCGTCGTGTCCTGGAGCATGTACTTTCGGCTGGCAATCTGAGCGGTAACTGCACCTTCGGCAGGGCTGAAACATGGCATTTCCGATGTACCGTGTGGCCGGGAAGGAGTTCCCAGATGAAGATTGCACCGAAGTCGGAGAAAGTGGCTCGGCCGTCACAAGGGACAATGTTGTATTGCGAAAATGATGCCGCTGTCCTGGCGGCCCAGTCGAAGACTTTTGAACGGGCTGGGTATGCTGTGGAATGCATTCAGGGCCGGGCAGCCGCCGAGCAGGCGCTTCGCAAGGGTAGCTACGACGTCGTTGTCCTGGGACACACGCTGACGAAGGATGACCGCCATCACCTGCCATACCTGGCGAAGAAGTCGAGTGGACATCCGCAGGTCATGGTTCTTCACGCTAGCGGCAAGCATCCGGCAGTCGACGTAGCGCTCGATTCGCGAGATGGCGAGAAGGCCGTGCTCGCGGCTCTGAATTCGCTGGCGCAGGAAAGAATGCTGGCGGCGAGCTAATTGAACGAACATCGGGCGACGCGAAAGCACTTCACGTCGCTCCTTGGCTTTCTTGTCGCTTTTCCATTTGCCCGTTCTTCCTGTACACTCCTCTAGCTCTCAGGATTTCTCCCGTCCAACATGAAGTCCGTCCTCTGCGTGGTCACGCTTCTGTTGTCCATCTCCATGTTCGGCCAATCGAATCCGGAGTGGCGCTCGTGGAATCAACCGGTCGAACCGTTTCGAATCATTGGGAACATCTATTACGTTGGAGCCAGCGACGTAACATCATTCCTGATCACTAGCCCTCAAGGCCACATGCTGCTGGACGGGGGCTTCCCGGAAACCGCACCTATGATTCGCGACAACATCCGTAAACTCGGATTCAGGCTCGGTGATGTGAAATACCTGATCAATAGCCACGCGCATTTCGATCACGCCGCCGGACTTGCGCAACTGAAGCAATGGACTGGAGCACAGTTCGTCGCGAGCCGAGAAGATGGTGCACTGATCGCTCGCGGGGAACGGGGCGATTTTGCATGGGGCGACAAGCTGACGTTTCCGCCACTACAACCCGACAGGATCATCGGAGACGGCGAGAGCGTCTCAACAGGCAGCGTAACCATGATCGCGCACCTCACACCCGGACACACGAAGGGCTGCACCACCTGGACTACCGAAGCCGAGGAAAACGGTCGCCGGTACAACGTGGTATTCCTCTGCAGTACGAGTGTGCCCGGCTACAAGCTTGTCAACAACCCGAACTATCCAAACATTGTCCGGGACTACCGACACACGTTCGCTTACTTGAGAACTCTTCCCGCCGATGTATTCCTTGCGTCGCATGGTTCCTTCTTCCACCTGACGCAGAAACGTGATGCGCTCGCGGTTCACCCGAAACAGAATCCGTTTATCGTTCCCGGCGAATTCCAAGCCTATGTCGAGCGATCGCAGCGCGAGTTCGAGGAAGAGTTAAAGAAGCAACAGCAGGCCAGGCGATCCCAGTGATTTCTCGCCGGATACGCAACTCGGGTCAGGCGGAACGCGCGGTATTCCAGACGACGCTGAGGATCCACCAGCGTACTCCGTCGTTGAATAGTTGTACGCTGTTCACGCCGGACTCGAACGGAGTACCGTTCGGATCGCGGAACGAGTCGTAATAGCTGAGCACGTGCGCGACCCGTCCGAAAGTTTCGCATTCACGCCTTGATTCGCGTTCCCAGAAATTTTCAACGGCGAAGATCGGCTCAACGCGGCGGATGTAATCCTCTGGACTGAGGAGACGCGCGCGAGCGGGCTGCCCTTCTATGGATACGACGGGCGTCAAATGCGCTCCCGGATGGTAGATCGCGCGCAAACGCTCCCAATCGCGTGGTTGACCCGCGGGTCCGGATAAAACGTCGTACATTGCGTGGATGATTGCGTCGATGGTGGAGAAATCGGAAGAACTGGCGTTCATGGTTGGCTCCCGAGCACTCCATGATAAATACCGGAGTACGCCAAAACCAGCGCCTATCTACTGAACGCCAATTCATCTTTACTGATTAGGTTTTTACTGAGGCGGCAGCTGGAAACGATTTTCAATGGGGATCGGACGAGGAGCCGCTTGGATTCGGATGGGGGTCCCAGCGATGTTTCAGTGCGGGGTCGGGTAGTGCCGGTGGTGGAGCGAGTGGATCGAGGGTGGCTTTCATGTACTCGTCGGCGCTGGTTTCGTAGCAGGGCAGAGGGATACGTCGGCGATCAAGGTCCTCCTCGGGGACATGGCTGGCATAGATTAGAGGCTCGTGACGGGTCGTCAGGTCGCGCGCTGTGAGATCCGCGACGGTTTGATCACAATTCGGGTCGCGCGTGGCGCTGAGTTGGTGAACCACCGAGTAGTCGAATCCCGATTCCGACAAGCGCGGCTGGTACGGAAGGAATGTGAAGACCAACTTGATGAGGCTCCACTCCTCGCCAGCGATCTTTCTTTCGGCAACGAAGACCTCATGGCTCGAGAAGAAAGAAGACCGCGGATCTGAGAGCGCAATGGCAACGAGACGCACTCGCATCGGAGTTTCCCTGGGAGGGTCAGGCCAGCGTAGCTGTCCATACGCCGGACTGCTAATCAACGCAAAGCAGGTCGCGACCAGAATAATAAGGGCTGCAGTCCGTTTCTTCATCCAACGCAATTACGCTCCGCTCGCTGGCGCCCGTGCATCACCATTCAGCATCGTGTGCAACCAGAGTTTCTTTTGTGAGTAGGCCATTGGTCCGGAATCTTTTAGAGAAGCCGCAGAGCTGCGGATGGTTGCCCGGATGACGTGAGAGCGGAGTCACAAAAGGCTTACCCTCCGGGTTAAACGGCTGTAAGAAAGCATTGAGGAGTAACGTTCCCTATCATTTACTTTGGGTGGGGTGATGAGCCGGCCGCGGATATCAGCGACCACAAAGGAAAGCAAAGAAACTGGGAAGGCGAGAGTCGCACGCGGGTGGCGCTCTCTCGCCATTGTATACGCCTCTGACCCTTCAGATCTCTATTCGTTCGGCTTCCAAACTTCCCAGACCTTGCCCACCAGTTCGGGGCCAACTTTGAGCGTCGGCTTTCCGGGCTCCCAGCCTGCCGGACAGGCCTCAGCACCTTGGGTCTTGCGTACAAGCTGGAAAGCCTGGATTTGTCGAATCGCTTCGGCAACTTTGCGGCCGACTGGAGGGGTGAGAAATTCAATCGCCTGGATCACGCCATCCGGGTCGATAAGGAAGCGGCCACGAACATCGACTCCGCCAGCCTCATCGAAAACACCATAGACGGATCCAATTTTGCCACCAGCGTCGGAGAGCATCGGGAACGGGAAGCCCCCGTCGATCATCTTGCAGAGTTCTTCTTCCTGCCAGATTTTGTGTACGAAGCGGCTGTCCGTGCTGCATGCGAGCACTTGCACGCCCAACTTCCTGAAGTCACCAGCCTTGTCTGCGACCGCAGACAGTTCGGTCGGTCAAACAAAGGTGAAATCGCCTGGATAGAAGCAGAGGAGTATCCACTTTCCGTGATAGTCAGACAGCTTTACGTTCTTGAACTCGCCCTTGTGAAAGGCCGCTGCCTCGAAATCGGGCGCCTGCTTTCCAACTGTAACACTCATCTTCTTCTCCTCTCCAGTGCTGGTTGCTTGCCCCGCGTTCTCCGCTGGCTTCGGAATCAGCGGGCCCGCGGCCGGTGCAATGCACCCGACTACTTTCTTCTTGTCTTGAGTCATTGGTCCGCCTCACTTCTATAGTTGTCAGTACCTGGTTGTGAGCCAGCATTCTTGCGGAACGGTCAAATGACTGTAAGTGACATAGCTCACGTGCGTTTGTGGCTAAGGAGAGCTTGGTGGTCTGTAAAGGGCTACTCACCATGAGTAGCCCTGTCACATCGCGAGCATTTCAGCCTAACCGCTCACCCGTCTGTTCTGTCACGACCACTAATTCGGCACTCCGATCTTCTCGCCCTTTACCAGCACGCGATTGAAGAAATCCGCGCCGGCCGAATAGGCGTGCATCCAACTGCCCCATTTCAGGAAGTCGTGGATTTCGTCGGGAAAGACCAGGTACTCGAACGGGATGTGATGATCGCGCAACAGTTGTGCCAGGTCCACGGTCTGCGTGAAAGGCACGTTGCGATCGTCATCGCCCTGGATGAGAAGCACCGGGCTGGTCCACTTGTCGATCGTGGAATTAGGAGACGACTCCCACGCCAGCTTTTGCGCCTGCTCGAGGTCTGGCGCGTTATCGCCAAGGGTGGGGTTCCACATGCGCTCTTCAGGCCACCAGTCGTGGACGCCGTGAAGGTCCACGCCGGCCTTGAACAAGTCGGAATTACGCGACAAACCCATGGCCGTGAGATATCCGCCGTAGGAACCGCCCCAGAGTCCAATCTTATTCTTGTCGACGTAGGGCAGAGATTGCAGGTAACGTCCACCGGCGAGCACATCCTGGTACTCCATTCCGCCGCGCATGCCCGTGTGCGGCGCCTCGCGGAAGGCGCGTCCGTACATGATGCCGGTGCGGTAGTTGACGCTCAGAACGACATAACCGAGCGAGCACAGATACTGGTTCTCGGCGTAGGCGTTCGAATAGTAGTTCATGTTGTGGAAGCCGAGCATCATCTGGCGACGTGAGCCGCCGTGCGTAAAGATGATTCCTGGCATGCCCTGTTTCTTCTCGCGCGGAATGAAGAGTTGGCCGTGGATTTCAAGGCCGTCGGTCGATTTGAAAATCACTTGCTGCGGCGTGACCAGTTGTGAGCCCGGCCAGTCTGCGGGGATGGCTTCACGCGCGATCATTTGCGGACCCGACTTGCCGAGATACATCGGCATGCCGACCTGCGTCGCGCTGGATTGGAAGAACACAAGTGTGCCATCGCTCATCTGTAGCGGCGACCACTCGATCTTCTCGCCTCGCGTGACCGCCTCGGGTGTGCCGCCGGTGATGGGCACCCGCCATATGTGGCGGCGGTCGATGTCATTCTGGTTCGAGGTGTAGATCAGTGTTTTTTGATCTTGGCTCTCGGCGATATCTTCGACATCGAAATCGCCAGGCGTAAGCAGCGTCGGCTGACCACCAGTGACGGCAATCGAATAGAGGTGACCACGTCCATCCATTTCGCTGGCGAAGGTAATGCGATCGCCTGCGAAATGGAACGCATCGTCCTCGATCATTCCCGGCAGACTGCCGTTCAGATCGGTGCTGCTGTGCCAGATCTCTTTCGCCGCGCCGGTATCGGGATCGCCGACCCAGATCGACCATGGATTGCTGCGCTCCGGAATAAGCGGCACGCGCTGCTCGGCGCCATGCAACCTGATGTAGGCGATGCGGTTGCCACCAGGCGACCAGCGGGCCAAGCGGTCGCGGTCCGGCGCCGGGGCCATGTATTGGACTTTGTCGCTGCCCAGGGTATAGATGGCGATAAAGCTGTGATCGCCGCGCGAACTGGTGAATGCGATTCGCCGCGAATCAGGCGACCAGTGCGGGTCGTAATTGTTGCCGCGAAGGTAGGCCAGTTGCTTCGCCGGGCCGTTCGCGGCGACTTTATCTGATTGTGCGGCAGCGTCGGGATTGGAAGTTTGCGCGCTCGCTCCGGCCGCGATCGGCGCCAGCCAAAGGTTTTTGCGCGCCGCCCAGACGGCCCACTTGCCATCGGGAGAAATCTGGATGTCTTCGCACCCCTCATCGTCGCAGTTCATCAAGCCGAGCAGACGGGGAGTGCTGTTCCCGTCGACATCAACGGCCCAAACCTGCTGCTCCGGCTTGACAGTGAAGTGCTGCGGGGCTGCGACCTCACCCTGGTGGTTGGTCTCACTGCCGCGGGCATACACGACGGTCTTGCCGTCGGGCGTGAGCCGGAGACTGGCGATGGGCACACCATCGACGTCATAGTGCGTGACCGGCCGCGCCTTGAAATCGGGCGCGTCGGCAATCCAGACGTTGCGCACTCCCTTGGCGTTGAAGACCCATGCCATGCGCCCGCTGTCCTTGGCGACAGAAAGGTTGTCAGGGAAAGGCGCGCTCATCACCTGTTCAAGGTTGAACTTCTGCTGCGCGAAACAGGCAATCGACAGGAATGCGAATACGAAGAGGCAAAAGATTTTTAACGATTTCATGGTGGGCGAAAAAGATAGCAAAGCTACTCGGAACTCGGCAATCGGATTGAACCCTCGCGCTGAATTGATGAATTGGTCGGCCTTAGCAGACGATTTTAGAGCTCTCCCGCTTTTCGGCTTGCGAAGCCACTCAGAATAGTTCAATTTGAAGCACGGAGTTTGACATTAGCCACCAAGTCCGCCGGAGGTGGTTTTTATGAAGTATCGCGGCGTATTCCTAATCGCGTTCGTCCTGCTTATAGCTAGCTGTGCAGTCGCACAGCAGCTTCCTGATCTAAGTTACAAGCCTCCCATCCCTAAACCTGCTTATGCGCAGAACCAGGGGCCCCGCGTGGTAATCGATGGCGGACATCATAACTTCCACACTGTCGATGAAAGGTATAAGCCGTTCGCCGAGCTACTTCGGCGCGATGGGTACCGCGTCACGGGCAGTGACGCGTCCTTCACCGCAAATTCTCTGAACTCGGCCGATGTGCTGGTCATCGCCAACGCACTGAACGAGATTAATGCCGAAGGCGAATGGGCACTCCCAACGCCTCCGGCCTTCACTTCGGCGGAGATCGTTGAGGTAAAGAAATATGTGGAGAACGGTGGAGCATTGTTCCTGATCGTCGACCACATGCCGTTTCCTGGCGCTGCAGGCGACCTTGCCCGCGCTTTCGGAGTCGAGTTCAGCAACGGCTTCGCGATGCCGCGCGACGGAAAGAATGCGGGCCCGATTACTTTTACACCGGAGACAGGACTGAAACCCGGTCCATGGACCGAAGGACGTTCCCCCGAGGAGAAAGTCGATTCCGTGGTGACATTCACAGGTTCGGCGTTCTATCCGGGCCCGAACGTAGAACCAGTCCTCGTCTTCCCGGAGGGATACGTCTCGGCGACGCCGGAAGTCGCATGGCAATTTACGCCGGAGACTCCGAGGATTCCGATCACCGGGTGGTGCCAGGGCGCCGTGGTGAAAGTCGGAAAGGGACGAGTGGCCGTGTTTGGTGAGGCAGCCATGTTCACCGCGCAAGTCGCCGGACCACAGAAACGTAAGATGGGCATGAACTCGGAGATCGCAAAGCAGAATTATCAGTTTTTGCTCAACATCATGCACTGGCTGACAAACGCTAAGTGATGGGGGAAGTCGGCAGGTGGCGCCAAAGTAAGGAGGTTGTGGTGAGAAGATCGACACCCAGAGTAGCGAACAATCCCTTGAGCCGTGCTATTTTGCTCGCCGCTGTCGGCTTAAAATCCTTTTCTTAAACCACTCCGCTCAGAGTGTCAACGGATTGCATAGCCACCGTCGACGCGAATCGTGGCGCCGGTAACAAAGTCCGAAGCTCGCGAGGCCAAGTACACAGCTGTTCCGGCTATCTCTTCCGGTTGACCCCATCGACCGGCGGGGGTACGCGCAAGAATCTCGTCGTTCAACGGCATCGTATGTACGGGCGCCGTCATTTCTGTTTCGATCCACCCGGGAGCGATGGCATTGACTTGAATGTTGTGAGGAGCGAGTTCAATCGCCATTGACTTGGTCAATTGGACGATCGCTCCTTTTGCCGCGCTGTAAGAGGGGATGAGCCCAGACCCAAAGAACGAATACATGCTGCCAATGTTGATGATCTTTCCACGTTTACGACCCAGCATCGATCTCGCGGCAAGCTTCGAAAGTAGGAAGACCGCATTGAGTTGAGTCTCGATAACGCTGTCCCAATCTTCAGGCTTTTCCTGCAACACCCCACCGCTCAGCGACACGTTGCCTGCATTGTTCACCAGGATGTCGACGCCACCGAGTTCGCTCTCGACCTTGTTCATGGCCGGCTCCAGGCTGGCGCGGTTGGTCACATCAACCCTGACTGCGATCGACGGAACACCGATTGCCTTCACTTCAGAAAGCACTCGCTGGTTCTTTTCGTCGTTTCGTCCAAGGACTGCGACCGCAGCTCCGGCTTCAGCCAATCCGAGCGCAATTGCCCGGCCAATTCCGCCGTTACCGCCGGTCACGACAGCCACCCGATTGGTTAGGTCAAACAACGAATGCGGCATAAAGCACTCTCCATCTTTATATCTGGACGACCGATTCGACGACAGGGAGGACGGGATATTAGGGCCTGGATCCGCGAATGACGGGCTAAGAATGGAATCTGGATGTCCGCGAATACTACACCTTGTCCTGAAGCCGCGCAATTCACAGGCCTAGATTGTGAGAGTTCCAACCACAAGAAAGGGAATTGTGAGTTTCTGAAGCGCAAGGTGATTGGTCGGCCTGGGATTTGGAACAAGCAAGAGGATTGGTCGGCCCTAGAGGACGATTTTAGAACTCTTGTAATGTCTAGTTTGATTCCGAGTGATTCTAGAGTAACCGGTGCGCAAATAATCAGGTGCGTCTTCTGATTCCTTTCGCTCACACATCTCAGGGTCGTACCGCACGGATGTAAATTAAAAAAATCGCCAAAATCCATGCAGAAGCGAGGCAAAACCACATGAGCACGCGTTTCGGTCCTAGGTGCAGCAAGGTCCACAAGCGTCTAGACCCTATGGCTAGCGACCCCAGCGCGATAAATCCACAGGGAACCGCGATTCTCGCGTCTCCAAACCAGATTAAACCACTCCAACTGAGAACCGCAATAGCAGACAGCGCAACATTGCTCAATGGAATTTCTGCGGGGACGGACAGAGGATGGCGTCTGGCAAGTTCGGCACGAATCTTTTCGTACCCTGAAATATTCTTTGGTATCGCGATCTTCTTACGGGTGGGGCCACCGTAGATAACCAGCCATCTAAGTTCCTCTCGCAATGTATCAATTTCAGAAAATGCGATCGTCACATCCGGCCATCCTTTTCTTCTTCGGGTGATTCCTTCCTCGTCCAGCGCAAACACCATCTGCCGCTCCGCAATACGTAAGGCTTCACCGGATGCCAGGATAGAGGCGGCGACAACCGCCGCTAGGAGAGTAAAGACGAATAAGAAACGGAGAGCAGAATGGGAGCTGAGGTACCCAGAAATTCCGAGACAGAAGAGCAATACAGTTATCGCAAACAGTAGGGCCACTAATCCCCACGATAACAGTCGACGGCTCAATTCTCGTTCCTTGTTCAAAAGATTTCTATCTACTCTGAATTCTGGCACCACTTCGTCCTCCCCCCCCAAAATACCCTGACTATAAGCACCGTTCGGAATCAGAAGCACTTGTCTGCGACCATGAACCCACTCTGTCCCAGCAGAACTAATCCAGGAGCACCAATAGGGCCGATATGAGCTATCGTGCCGAGTCCTTCAACACCTTCGTATAGCTCTGGTCCAAGATAGAATGAAGCCACAATCGCACCAACAGTAATCGCAGTCCCCACAGCCCCGACCGCAAGTCCGCCTAGCGCCTCACTGCAGCCGGGCTTCTGCCAAAAGTGCTCGGGTTGCGGGGTGGCGCTGTGCTGCTGCCCGTTGGTCCCTGGTGTTCGACCGTTTTTTGTGGCGTTCCCATAGTTCGAAGGGCCCGTCAGATCTATCGTGTAGCTCTGGGTAAACGCGATCGGAGCAAGTCCATAGCTATCGTAGCCTTCGAACAAGTTAATAGATTGCCCTACGTTTCCATTTGCGTAATATGTCGTAATGTCGATATAGAAGGCGGGCGTACTCATGAGGTATTGCAGTTCAGCCGAATGTATCAGCCCAAGAGGAGACATGAGAACGCCTGCATAGCCTGGCTGCCAGTTCCAAGGGACTCCGCTAACGCCTGTATTTCCCCAGCCGTCTACCCCTGTCCCTGCACCGCAATCGCCGCTTGCGTCGCAGAAGCCACCACCACCGCCGCCGCCACCACCACCACTTTCACAACCAGTGCCATCCTCGCCCGTCTGGTCCTGTGGGCAGGTATAGCCCATCTGTAATCCATAAGGATCAGTAAAGCTCATGGGATTATTCGACACATACGCATATCGGTTCCAGGTCTGCGGATTTGCCGGATTCACGACACCGAGCCCGCCGGGGTCGGGGGAGATCCACCTTCCTTGTATCTGACCCAGCCGTCGGAACATGAAATCGTAAAGACCTGAGGTTGTGTCTTGCTGTTGCCCCGTGAAGTTCTGATCGTTGCTCCCAGCACCGGCATACTGTTCTCCATAAGGCGCGTAAGCCGAACTGGAGTACATTGTTTGGGACGTCGTTGATGCAAACCGCGAACTACCTAGCCAGTCCGAATGGCGGTAGTAAGTGAGCCCAGAAGCGGTGTAGACCGCTGTACCTGAAGGCAAAGCAACGAAGGATTTCTGCATCGTCTGCCCGTTCATTAAAGCCAGTTTTTCGCTCCCTAACCCGTAAACGGTCTGTGTAAACGTTCCGGAGTTGTTTACCTCAACCATACGCCCCAACGCATCGTAGCTTGCAGTCACGGTATCAATGCCTATCTGCTTGCCTTCCGCATCCCAAGAATAAGTGTGGTTTGTCCCGTCATTGATTGTCTTCAGATTGCCATTCGCATCGTAGCTCTGAGAGTAGCCGCCGCCGTTGATCTGATTCGTCAAGTTGCTGTAGGTCGGTGTAAAACTTTGTGTTCCTGTTTTGCTGATGTTGCCAAAGGGATCAAACCCGAAACTTTGGTTCCAAATGGAGCCGCAATTCGCAGTCGCAAGGCGTGAAAGGTCATCGTGCGTGTAGTTACAGGTCTGATCGTTAGCGGCATTAAAAGGATCAGTGATGGTAAGAGAACCGAGCGATCCGTTCGGATTCCAGCCCAGGTTGCCGATCACGTTCTGCGGAGTCGCGCCGATAGCGAACTTATATTGCGTCATGCGGTCTGTGTTGGAGTCGTATGTGTACTGGTCACTGTCTCCAGAACCCAGGGTTACGTTTGTCACTTGGCTCGCATAGTTATAGCTTGTAGCTGAGACGGGATTCTGTCCGGACGATGCGCCGACTGTTGACACGCGGCCCTCTCCGTCGGCACCGTAGGTGATCGTCGGCAGTCCCGACAGATTTGTACTTAGTTGGTTGAGCGCTCCATTTGCCCAGTACGAGCCGCTTACGTGGTACCAGCCGCCACTATTCGTGGTCCATTCATAGGTGTCAGTGACCTCACCTCGGACAGAATAGCTGAACCCGAGGTCAGTAATCTTGGTCGCCGGAGAGCACGATGTACACGTGTAGGCTTCGGCCAAGCGATTCTTCGGATTTGCCATTGCCGTACCATTGATCGTCGCGCTGTCGTAGATGTAGTACTTGGACGGCGTGACGCTCGCATATTGGCCACTTGGGTAATTAACGTAGGTGAGGCGATGCAGAGCGTCGTATCGGGCATGATTGAGTCGGTGGCCGTGGAAGCGACGATGCAGTTGGAGTTTCGACGGGCACGAAGGCAAGGTGGTATGGTTTTCCGCATCGGGAACGGGAGCAGGCGATTTGCTCACGAGCGATGCGGTGCGGGGT
>JAVUPY010000078.1 GCA_032252755.1 Terriglobia bacterium | reverse complement strand
GTGAACAGTCTGCCTTCGCGCAGGATGAAGATATTGCTGATAGCTCCCTCTGTCACCTCTTCCCTCTCGTTCAGGAAGAGGATTTCATCGAACCCGTCGGCGCGGGCCTCTGCATAGAGCCGGTCATATCGCTCGCGGCATGTCGTTTTGTGCCGCAGGAAAGCATCCTCAGAAGAGGTGCGTTCCGGCGAGAGCCGGACATAGCCGGTCGACCTGTCAGGCGATTGCTTTGTGTCCGTGATCGTTATCTTGCCTGTGGAATCCAGCAGCAATCTCAATCGATACCGGTTGCCAAGCTGAAACTGGTTCGATTGCTCGATGATCTGCGAGGCGATCAATGCGCGATCGAAGGGAAATTCAAAATACGCCGCAGACGATTCCATCCGATCCAAATGCATGGCGAGGAAGACAAACTCTCCATCCCAAAGCATGGTCTCCAGGAGCTGAAACTCTGGCCGCTGACGGATGAGGAAGTTCGCCTTCAACAGGCACTCTCGATACTCGTCTTCCGGCTGGGAGTCCGCCACAATCCCGCCGCCGACACCCATCCGGGCTTGCCCATCCTTCAGGACAATCGTTCGAATTGCAACGTTGAAGGCGGAGAATCGATCGGGAGAAATGAAACCAATGGCTCCCGTGTAAATGCCACGAGGCCTTTGTTCCATCTCGCAAATAATTTGCATCGTTCTGATCTTTGGTGCACCCGTGATGGAACCGCTTGGAAACATACTCCTGAAGATGTCGTAATATCCAATCCCCGGTTGAAGCGTACCCGATATTGTCGAGGTCATCTGGAATAGGGTTCTGTACTTCTCGACGGAAAAGATATCCTCGACGGTGACGCTTCCCATGGTGCAGATGCGACCAAGGTCATTGCGGAGCAGACCCACGATCATGACATGCTCGGCGCGATTCTTGTCGTCGCTTTGCAGTCGAGCGGCTGCCTCAATATCTTCCGCGGAGTCGAGGCCGCGGGGCATCGTACCCTTCATGGGACGAGTGACGATTCTGCCATTGTCAATCCTGAAGAAAAGCTCAGGCGATAAGGAAAGGATGTGGTGATCGGCGACACGCAGGAAAGCACTGTAGGCCACGGGCTGGTGGCGCGACAGGATGGCAAAGGCTTCAGCGGCGGAGACAGATATCTGCAGATCGACGCAATCCGTGAAGTTCACCTGATAAGTATCGCCAGCGAGAATATAGTCTTTGATCCGTCGAATCTTCTCGCGATACTTCTCCTCGGAGATCGTGAGGGCAACATCGTCTACAAGGCGATCAGGCAGGTATCTGGACTCGTAAATGGGATGCGGCGAGGAATCGCTTTCCAGACACGTCTTCTCGTGGTTATAGATCAGCGGGTTGCGATAAACGCCGAACCATGCCAACGGCAGTTCGGATGGGGCGGGAGCGACACCTTCAAAGGACTCGAAGTGATATCCGCATTCATAGCCGACGAACCCAGCGACATAAAGACCGTGGGCGAGCATTTCCTCAATCTGCCGAAAAAGTGCTGGTATTTCGTCTGGCTTCCATGCCGACACTATCTGGACTGGATTGAGGAACAGAAAGCTCCGCCTGTTTGCAGGATCGAAGCGCGAGGTCTCAAGCAGGACCGAGTCCGGATTGTCCGCAACCATCGAATGCCATTGCCTTGGAAGTTGAGACCACTGAGTCACACCGCCTCCATCTCTCCCGTCTTACAACATCCGACAATTACAAATGCTTCCAATCGACAGTTTGTATCGCCAATGCGACCGCAGGATCTAGGTTTTCGCTTCGATTGCAGTACGCAAACCCGCTGCCGTTTCGACCATGTTCGTGAGTGCCAGTTCGACCTCCTTCCAGCCTCTGGTCTTCAGTCCGCAATCGGGATTGACCCAGAGCTGCTGCGGCGTAAGAACCTCCAGGGCCTTGTTCAACAGGTCTTTTATCTCTCCATCCTCTGGAATGCGCGGCGAGTGGATATCATAGACGCCGGGACCTATTCCGTTGGGGTAGCGGACGCGGTGGAAGGCGTCGAGCAGCTCCATCCGCGAACGGGAGCACTCGATCGAAATGACATCCGCATCCATCTCGACGATCGAGTCGATAATGTCGTTGAACTCCGAATAGCACATGTGGGTATGAATCTGCGTGTTGTCCCGGACCCCGGACGAGGCGAGGCGAAACGCTTTGATGCTCCAATTCAGGTACTCCGGCCAGTCTGTACGCCGGAGCGGCAATCCCTCGCGAATCGCAGGCTCGTCGATCTGAATGACCTTAATGCCGGCGGCTTCGAGATCGGCAACCTCATCGCGAATCGCGAGAGCAATCTGCTGGCAAGTCTGCGAACGAGGCTGGTCATCACGCACAAAGGACCATTGCAGGATCGTCACTGGCCCTGTCAGCATGCCCTTCACTGGTAACTTACTCAGAGACTGGGCATAGGTCGACCAGCGGACGGTCATGGGATGGGGGCGCGAGACATCACCGTAGATGATGGGCGGTTTCACACAGCGCGATCCATAGCTCTGCACCCAGCCATTCTCGCTGAAGACAAAACCGTGAAGCTGTTCTCCAAAATATTCGACCATGTCATTGCGTTCAAACTCTCCATGCACAAGAACATCGATCCCGATCCTCTCCTGGAATCGAATGCAGCGCTCGGTTTCTTTTTCGACAAAGGTGTCATAGGCCTGCTGATCGATCTTTCCGTTGCGGAAGGCGGCCCGTGTTTTGCGAACTTCGGCCGTCTGCGGGAATGAACCGATCGTCGTTGTTGGAAGGAGCGGGAGAGAGAGCTCCCTTGCCTGTTGCTCACGGCGAACTGGATACGGATTGCGCCTGCGCAACATTGGCCCGTCGATGGCTCGAACCCTCAGCTCCACCTCCTGCTTGTGAATTAGCGGGGAGGATTTTCGGGACGCGATGAGCAGTGCGTTCTCGTCGAGCTGATTTTGAATGACAACTCTGCCGTTGATTGCGTGCGCCAGGAGTGCGACTTCTGCAAGCTTCTGCTTTGCGAAGGCCATCCAACTACGAACGCTCGTGTCGAGCTTCCGTTCCGCATCAAGGTCAAACGGTGCATGGAGCAATGAACAGGAAGGTGCTACCCGAATCTGATCCACTCCCAGCACTGTGGTGGCGGATTCGAGCAGGGCCACCGCCTTTCCGAGATCGGTTCGCCACACATTGCGCCCATCGACCAGCCCGAGCGAAAGGTAAAGTTCTCGCGGGGCCTTCGCCAGCAACGCAGTAAGCTGCTGTGGTGCCCGAACAAGATCAATGTGGACGCCGGCTGTCCCGAGGGAGAGGGCCAGATCCAGATTCGCTCCCAATTCGCCGAAATAGGTCGTGAGCATAAGCTTCGGTAATCCCGATCGTTTGTAGAGGGCTTCGTAGGCTTCACGAAATATCTCTTCCGCATCGTGATCGAGATCAAGGCAAAGGCAAGGCTCGTCGATTTGAACCCACTCGGCACCTACGACTTGAAGACGTGAGAGCAATTCTTCATACAAAGGGAGGATTGCCTGGAGCACCTGGCCGCGGGCAACGCTTGCGTCGGTCGGCTTGCCGAGGAGAACGAAGGAAGCAGGTCCGAGCAAGACCGGTCGTGTCTCGATCCCGAGGGCCTTAGCTTCGAGGTAATCGGCAACAGCTTTCGTGGAGAGTAATTGATAGCGCATCCCCGGCTCGAACTCGGGAACTACATAGTGATAGTTCGTATCGAACCACTTGGTCATCTCCATCGCCTTCGCATTCTGCGCTCCCCGCGCCATGGCGAAGTACGTCTGGAGCGTCACCGGGCCTCCAGTGTGCATGAATCTTGCGGGGACAGCCCCAAGCGTAGCGGCCATGTCGAGCACATGGTCATAGAGAGAGAAATCGTTTGAAGGCGGGGTCTCAATGCCGGCATCTCGCTGTAGCCTCCAGTGGTTTGAGCGGAGATCTTGCGCAATGTTGACGAGAGACGATTCCCCGGATTTTCCCGACCAGTAACTTTCCAGTGCGAACTTCAACTCACGCTGTCCACCCATACGGGGGAATCCAAGATTGCCTGCCTTCGCGAAACTCATTTAGATCTCCTTCGATCCATCAGTTGTAAAAGCCTTCACTGTAACTGGTCTTCCTTCTTCATCCAGCACAACCAGCACAAATCTGCCTTCAGCGCATGGCCTGCGTTCACCCGATAAGAGGTTTGCCGCAAAGAGGGTCACAACCACGGTCATCGAGCTTCGCCCGGTCGAGATGACGGTGCGGTCATCTCGATCAGGTTTCTGTGATGGACGGCATTCTTGAAGTCAACCCGCTCCGAGCAGGCGGTAACGACCGTGCGCCGTGAGTAGCCCGAGGCGGCTGCCACAAATACGGCTTTGTCCATCAACGGCAGAGCATGGCCACCGAACAGCGTGCCGTAGTGATTTGTCTGATCGGGAAAGACCATCTCGATCATGGGGGCAGCTTGCGGAGAATCATGGCTCATAAGCCTAGAACCTTTCCGGTCCCGGAGCGATCGACAGGGAAAAACAGCGGTGGAGAGAAAACGCTGTCATCGCCCGGCCTTCCCCTCGGAGGCGTGTGCGTCCTTGCCCGGTATGGGCAGGCTCATCGGCAGGTCTTCGGACTTGCAGGCTACCTACTTGCTCCGGCTTCCCGGTCCATGGCTGAACCAGTGCTTATCTCGAAGCGTTTGTTCCTGTTTACCGCTGCGGGGCAGTTCCGGATTCTCACCGGATTCCCTTTTCAGCCCGATCTCGCAATCAGGCACCGTGAAGTGCTTCCAGTATAGCTTGTGAAGAGAGACGGCGGAATTGAGTTCCGTCGTCTCTCTGATTAGAAGTCCTCGTGGAAGGCGACTTCTCACGCGACCGCAACCTGATAGGCGGAGACGCGGCGTTCAAAGAAGTTGGTTAGCTCCTGCACATCCTGCAGCTCCATGAATGCAAATGGGTTTTTCGATCCAAAGATGGGCTTCATCCCCAATCGAACAACGCGGGAGTCAGTCACGTATTCCAGGTATTGCTGCATTCCGCGAACCGAGAGCCCGGCCACGCCGCCGGAGAGCAGGTCCTCGGCGAACTGCAACTCACAGTCCACGGCTTCGCGCATCATCTCGACAATGTCTACCTCCAGTTGAGCGTCAAAGATCTCCGGATGTTGCTTGCGGACTACATTGACGACTTCAAAGGCGAACTCGAGGTGGCAGCTCTCATCGCGGAAGACCCAATTAGTTCCTGCTGCAAGACCATTCAAGAGACCTCGGGAGCGTAGGAAGTAGACAATCTCAATATGGTACTCCGCTCCAAAATGAAAGCCTGCACGATCTTCATGAACGTCAATAGAATTAATAACTTGCACGGGTAACAATTCAAAGATATTGATTTTGGAAGCCAGTCGCGCTCACCCAATTTCTAGACTTTCAGAAAATCAGAAGGCCAGTGGAAAAACCCCAACGAATAATAGCGATCGGGCACTGCTCCGCGTGTGTACATGTCCAGCAGAGGATGGCTCTGATTACACTGCCTTCTCCGGCAATGCGCCGGCCGCGCCACCGGAAGTATCCTGCTCCAGCATCTCGATGGCTTCTTCCGCAGTTTCTCCATTGCCGCAGGCTGCGTCGCTTTGTCCTCGAGCAATGCCGCTCACCCATGCAGATATGGATCGGCGCATCGAGCGACGCGGAGCACCGGAGCAGGTCCACACGCTGTCCTGCTGCAAGGCGTTCCCGGCACCGCTCCTACTGATGGGTGTTTACGACCCCGTGAGTGTGGTCATCCCTAACCCAAGAAGAGTTTCACCTTATGGGCTCCCAAACTCATCTCATGCGTAAACCCACACAGGCGTCGAGGGACGGAAGTCTGCCTCAGTCTCTATACCGTCGAAATGGTCCCGCAACGTTCGCAAAGTAGAGACCGCTGCCATTTGTCCCATAGCCGTGGGAAGGTTCGGGAGTTCCACCACCAGGCGCGCGCAAAGAGGTAAACGCCCAGCCACCCAGAAACCATGGCCGCCACGGTCGGGTATTGCTGCGGAATGAATTGCTCGAGCGGGCCCAGCGGAACAAACTCAATCCCCATGGCAATGGCCATGAGAAGGACGCCGAATGAATACCGGCGTTTCTCTGGCGGAGCGCATTTGTCCGCGAGCAGCGATTTTGAAGTCTTCGTGGTGTATCCGCGCTTGAACAAGCGCCCGCGCCGCGACACGGACGTATACACACCGCGCCCGTAGACAGAGGACAAGCTGCGGAGCTGCGGACTATTGCAGATCGGGCATCGATAGACCTGCCGTTGCGGATTGACGTTCTTTGCCTTCCAGTCTGGAATTGCTTCTCGCTGGATACGGGTGTTCTGATTTTGCCCACCCAATTGCTGCTTCTGCGGATACCGCGCCATGCTGCCTCCTTGTAACCCATGACTCCAATTTACAACATCGGGTATATCGCGTATATCTATATTTGCCGGTGTAAAAGGCCTATCTGTGAACTGCACTCATGGGTATTCTTTGTCACACGCCGGCATAGATCCACGCTCGCAAGGGCAACTGGCTTCCCAGCGCAATTGCAGGAGTTGGCAGCTCACGCGCAGAACGAACAACCCGCCCATCGATTTGGAAAGCCGCCGTCGTGCGGATGAGGTACAGACAACCAAAATGACCACGATACCGTTGACAAGCAAGAAATGGATGCTGGGAATTCTTCTCTCCTGCTGTGCTGCAGTTCCGGCTTGCGCACAGCTCCCCGCCGTATCCCCGGTTCGCTACTCCTGGATGCCGAATCAAATCACCGCTTCCTGGATCTATACCCGTGATGACTATGGACTGGTCACGCAGCCAGGGTGGGTCCCCCCTGGGGCCACCATCACACAGCAGCAGGCTGCCGCTGTCCCGTGGCGACGCGTGACGCTCTCCGGGGTCAATTTTGAATACGCCTACCGCAAATACTATCCATGGGAAATTCTTGGTTCCTACCACAACGAGAGCGGCAATCCTCTGGGGCAGAAGCTTGTCACCTATGTCTCGGGTGCGGGATATGTGCGGCAGTTCGGGCGGTATGCACCCTTCGGCTCTTTCCAGATTGGAGCCTCGCGCACAACTTCCACCGGTGACCAGTACCTGCAACCTAGCCCTACAACGGGTCTTGCTACAGTTTTAACCGACGGCATCGATGTCCGCCTGCTCCTTCGTTGGGGCGCGCGTGGCTACATCGAAAACCAGTACCTTCCCTTCGGCTCCTCTGGTTCCGCCTATTGGTCCGTGGGCGCCGGCATCTTCTTCCGTTTTGAACCCCAACGCTAAACTTGAAGTTCCTCGCGGGAAAAGCAAAATCAGTAATCCAATAAGAAGAGGCCGCATGCGATCGCGGCCCCTTCTTATTGCTGAATTGAATGGTTCTTACGTTTGGATTTTATGTCGTGAATTTGAGCAGATTCTTTTTCCAGGCCCAGAATGCCACCAGAAGACGGATAAATTCGCTGCGGTTCCTTGTGCCTGTAATGGCCCAACCCATTTGACGGATCATTTCCAAATGCCGTTCCGGGAGATTGATTCGGTTCTGACTAACAGGTCCACTGAAGAGCTCATCCCGGCGAAGCCAAAAATCCACATAAAACTTGGCCAGTTCCTTGCGGTATGCATCGCTTGCGTAGGTTGTCTCGACAAGGTTCGCAATCAATTCGAGCTTGGTCATCTCGAGCTTGATACTGAGATTCCGGATGTTCTGCCATGTTAACTCGTCCGCTGATGTGCATACCTTTCTGATTTTGTTGCCTGGATCCATCTTGCTCTTCCGGAATTCTGGGGAGATCGCCGTGGACTTTATCTCCCCGTGTGGCTTAAGTTTCGTGGCTTTGATTTTCATTTTCGTTCCCGTTTGTGGCGTATAGGGCCAACAACTTTCTTGCCAATAACTTACCACATTATACCCCATAGCACAACCGCTCTACGCCCGTCTGGGTATATGCGCCGCGGCGTCGGTGCGACCGTCTCGTTGAAGCGATGAGACTGGCGAGTGCGCAGATTTGCGAGCGAAGCTCTTCACCGATTTGTGTGTTGCCTGCATTCGTTGTGAGTAGCGGGATGTTCTCCGACGCACCAGCGGATGATCCACTGGTAAAAGTGTGAGGATTTGAATCACAGCTTTTTCTTTGAGTGTCTGCACTTCTAGCTCCTGAAGAACCAAGGCATGGTTTTCAACAATGAAACAGGTCAAATTATTGCACAAGTAAGAAGCGTAATCGTTACCTGCCCCAAGTATTCTTACGCACTATAGTTACTCGCTAGTACTCTCCGTAGCCAATGCAATAGCGGCAATACTATATCGAAACGTTTCTAGCTATCTAGCGCGCCTATTTGGGACTCTGCAGCGTTCCTTGTGATGGCTATACTTGACGATTTCCGTGAGCGATGGTAACGGCATTTCTGCGGTTTCTTGCGCTGTGATTAAGCCAACGAGTAAAACGCTAGACATGGCGGGGATATCCGGTATACTGCGTAAACGTAGCCGACTCTAACTTTGCGGAGCTAACGCATGCGTCATGTCTGCCGACTGGCCATCTTTCTGTGCCTGCTGCCTGCCTGCTCGTCTTTTTCTGTTGCACAGTCCTGGCAAGCTCCCACCCTCTATCCTGCTGGCGTCGACGCGATAACGCGTATCGCTACGGCGGACCTGCTGGGGTTGCAATCGAACGATGTATTGGCGATAACAGCCGCAAATAATCTCGAGCTCTTCGCGAACGACGGCGCTGGGTACCTGAGTTCTACCGCACAACCTGTGCGTGGGAATGTCACAGCGGTCGCTGCCGCGAGGTTTTCAGGCACGCTGATGGACGACTTGCTCGTCATCTCTTCGGCGACACCGTCTGCCCCTCTTCAACTGATGTTGTTGCCAAGCCAGGGCGGCCGCTCATTTGGAACCGCGATCGCGATCGCTCCGCAACTTAATCTCGGCGCAACGTGTCAACTTTACGCGGCGGATTTCAATGGTGATGGCATTCCAGACGTTCTTATCTTTTGCTCAGGTTCCAACAATTTGCTCATCGGTACTAACGATGGCACGGGTGGCTTCAGCTTCGTGACCGTTCCGAGTTCTCTGGATAGTGGTCGCGTGATCCAGAATGTCGCCCCAGGAGATCTCGATGGCGATGGACTGGCGGATATCGTGGTGCGGTCCAGTTCGACTTACAACCCAACAGTTTCCCGCGTTGACGTTCTCTGGAACAGTACCGCCGGCACGTTCTCGCCGCAGCTGAATTACATTTCGCAATCGGACGCCTCCACCTTGTACGTTGCCGAGGTAGATGGGCATCCCGTGGCGAACCTCGTCACAGGGAGCGGCATTGGCGTATCGGTGTTTACTGATGAAGCGAACCGGGCGGCTCTTACGCAATCGACTGCATTAGAGATTCCATCTGGTTGCAGCGTCACGTCGCTGTCCTCGGGTCGGATGATCAATATCAAATACTCTCTTGGACAAGATATGGTCGCTGCTGCAACCTGCAACGGTCAAAATCAATTGCTGGTGTTTCAGAATGCCGCACAGACCACCTTAACCGTTGCCCCGACGCTGTCGGCTGCTGGTGGCGTGCCTGCGCTCTCTTTGACGACCAACGCCGCGAACTCCTCTGGCGCGATCATCCCTACCGGCACAGTTACGGTGAAGCTCGGCACTGCAACACTACAACAAACCCTCGGTAACGGCAGCGCTGAATTCAACCCTCAGCCGTCCCAGGGCGCCAATATTCTGCAAGTGTCCTACAGCGGTGACAGCAGTAATGCTGGAGTCTCTGAGACAGTTGCCATCGTGCTTGCAGATAGTACGACGGCAACTGGAAGCACGCCGTCTTTCTTGATCGCTGGCCCCACGATCACTCCCGCCTCGAACCTCCTGGTTGGCGCGCCCTATACGGTCAGCGCTGCGGTCCAGCAGACATCCAGTGGCAACCCGAACGTTCTGACCGCACCCTCGGGATCCATCACTTTCTCAGACAATGGCGTTGCGATCGCGACCGTGCAGGGTGTGTCTTCAGAAAACCTGTCTCCCTGGGCAAACAGCGATTGCAGCTTGAATGGATCACAGTGGGTCGGCACCCAATGTGCCACTGATGGTTCCGGAAGTTACCCGATCGCGTACGAACAAGACACAAATAACTTCACGTCTTTGGTCACCTTCCCTACCAGCGGCTCGAATCTAGTTGCCGCCACTTTCTTACCAGCGGGGCAAAGCAGTGCTACTGGCACGATCAAGATTCAGACTTACCAGGTCGCAGCTACATCTCAGACGGGTGTTCAAACGTCGTCGGTTGTGGCTGCAGGCGTTATGAGCCCCTCGTTTAGCCGGTTGACGTTGAAGCCCATGAGTTCGGCAATTCCACTGCCTGCTAGCGGAATCATCAATACCATCGCTGGAAATGGCAACGGGGCCGTTTTCTACAATCCGACGTCTGTAGCGGTGGATCTGCCCGGGAATGTCTACATAGGAGGCGCGGCAAATTACGGTCGAGGGGTCAGTGAGCTTGCGGCGTCGACCGGAGTCATCACTGTTATACCCGCAACGACAGCCTCGACAGGGACGGCCGAGAACCTACTTGGAACCGTTTCAGGACTTGCTGCAGATGCTTCTGGGAATCTCTTCATCTCGGACGGGCTTTACCTATACGAAGTATTAGCCTCGACGGGCGTCATGCACGAAGTTGCGGGATCTCCAACCGGATCAACCCAAGGCTGCGTTGGAACGCCTAACACGTGTAGTGGCTACTCTGCCACCGCAGGTGCCTACAGCAGCATCGGCAAAATTGCCGTCGATACATCTGGAAACATTTATCTCGTTGATCGAGGCGGGGACAGCCTTGTGCGCAAAGTAACTCTATCGACTGGAATAATTAACACGGTCGCAGGAAGTGAGTCCGCCAACCCAAATGACGTGCCCAATGGTGCTCTTGCTACTAGCAAAGGGCTGTTAAATCCCGAAGGGGTCGCGGTCGATTCATCTGGAAATGTGTATATCGCCGAAGCTGGATCGAACCGGATACGAAAGGTGACTGCTGCGACCGGAATTATCAGCACTGTTGCTGGAAACGGAACCGGTGGTTACTCCGGCGACGGCGGGCTTGCCATCGATGCTGAGTTGAATGCTCCCATGGGAGTTTCTATCGATGCCAACGGTAATCTCTACATCGTCGATAGCGGAAATAATCGAATTCGCGAAGTCTCAGCGTCAACTGGAGTGATTACAACAACCGCTGGGACAGGAACTCCAGGATTTACCGGAGACGGAGGCGCGGCGACAAATGCTGAACTAAATTCTCCCCAAGATGTTAAGGCAGATTCGTCCGGGAATATCTATATTGCAGATGAAACCAATGATCGCATTCGAGCTGTTGGCGGAGCCAAGTTAACGCCCTCCATCTCCCTCTCTTGCTCGCCGAACCCGATCACCTATCAGGCCGGGGCCACACAGACCGGCACGTGTACCGTGAACGTGGGCAATGGAGCGACCGGCACAGTATCGGTATTGTGGAACGGTAATTTCTTCGGAACCCCAACGTTGTCCGGCGGCACAGCGTCCCTAGTGGGTTTCAATGGTCTCGGTGCGGGCAGCTATGTCATCACGGCCACCTACAACGGCGACTCAAAGAACAATAGCGTCAGCGCAACTCCAGTCACCGTAACCATCAATAAGGCCACGCCCACGATCTCGGTCTCCTGCTCTCCTAATACGAGCGCCTTTGACTCTCAGCAAGGGCCACTGACGACATGCACTGCATCGGTGGGCAATGGGGCGACAGGTACAGTTGCGTTCTATTACAACGGCACCTATTGGACCACACCGACACTTTCAGGCTCGACCGCCTCGGCCTCTGGTTTTGATTATGGGACGGCGGTGGGTCCATACAGCATCGTTGCCAACTATTCTGGCGACTCGAATAACAATCCAACGAGCGGGGCCGCCTCCTTTGTTGTCACCAAGAACACACCTACGATTTCGTGGGCCTCTCCCGCAGCGATCACCTATGGGACGGCATTGAGCGGTACGCAACTGAATGCAACCTCGGGAGGCGTCACCGGGACTTTCGTTTACACTCCTGCCGCTGGCACAGTACTTGCCGCTGGCGCGCAACCCCTGTCTGTGACGTTCACCCCGAGCGACTCGACTGATTACACCACCGCTACTGGCTCTACCACTCTGACGGTGAACAAAGCCGCTGTCTGGATCTCCATTTCTTCTACGGTCAATCCATCCAGTTATGGAGCGACTGTCACGTTCACCTTCACTTTCACCGGTGTCGCAGGGGGCGCGGTTCCAACTGGCCTTGCTCAAATCACCGATGGGGCGACCAACCTCGGGACTTTGACGCTCAACAGTTCTGGAGTCGCGACAATCACGACTTCGACGTTGGTAGCCGGCACGCACTCTATCACCGCAGCCTATCAGGGTGATTCCAATTACCACTAAGGAGCGAGAACTGATGAAATTGAAATGGCTATTGCTGCCTCTTGCGTTGCTACTGTCATGCATCGCCGTCCCGGCGCAACAAACAACCGCGACCTACACACAGGTGGTTAACAAGGCCGCCCCTACTGTCGGCATAACTTCATCCCTCAATCCCAGCACCTATACGACCAGTGTGACCTTCGTCGCGAACGTGCCCACCGACGCAACCGGTACCGTCCAGTTTCTCGATGGCGCGACTCCACTCGGTTCAGCGCAAGCGATCTCGAACGGAGTCGCCCAATATTCGACAACATCGCTCCCTGTGGGAGCAAACTCGATTGTTGCGTCCTACAGTGGAGACGCAAATAATAGTCCGGAAATCTCCAGCGCGCTCGACCAGGTTGTCAATAAAGCAGCCAGTACAACGATCGTTGCCAG
>JAVUPY010000077.1 GCA_032252755.1 Terriglobia bacterium | reverse complement strand
GTCCTGCGCTATTTCCCGCGAGCCTGGGCCATCGAAGACTCCTTCCTTGTCGGCGCGAGCCTGGTCGAGTCCCTCAACCACGGTTACTATCGCGCCGAGTTGGACCGCGAGAAGATCCTCGCTCGCCTCGGTCCTGAGTTGACCAACGATCTCTACGTAAACACCTCGTTCCGCGACATTCCACCGGGTTCAGACTCACACGAGATCAAGGCAGACCCAAACCGATCGGAAGGAGAAGGCGACAACGAGCGAACCTTTCTCTCGCTTCCCTCGCCGAACCACTTCGCTTACGCCGAAGTCGACACCATGCTTGCCGCGATCGATGGCGGTGAACTGCGCCCAGGCTCCAACAACTGGGTCTTATCCGGCGCGCACACGGCAACTGGAAAACCGCTCCTCTGCAATGACATGCATCTTGGTCAGCGCATTCCGAACGTCTGGTACGAGGCGCATCTCATCTCCGGTGATTACAACGTCGCAGGCGTAACGCTTCCCGGAGTTCCGTTCGTGATCGTCGGGCATAACCAGCGCATTGCCTGGGGAGTAACGAACCTCGGAGCTGATGTCGAGGACGTCTTCATTGAGACCTTTAACGCGCAAGGCCAGTACCAGACGCCCACTGGATGGGAAGACCCCGAACTGCGCCACGAGACAATTCGAGTCAAGGACGGGAACGATGTCGACTTCGACGTCGTGATAACCCGCCACGGGCCGATCATTACGCCTCTCTTGAACGAAATCGGAGCCAATCATGTCAAACGTAAGTCCGGCAAGATTGACATGCAGGAGTTCGTGCCGGGAAAGCCGACCGCCGAGAAGCGGATGCTCGCTCTGCAATCCGTCAACTGGGACCTGCAGCATCCAATGACACTTCCGTTCTTCGACATCGATACCGCGATGAACTGGCAGCAGTTCACCGCAGCCCTTTCGCGCTTCCCCACTCCCAGCGAGAACTTCGTTTACGCCGACATCGATGGCCACATAGGCTATCACGCCAACGGACTTGTCCCGATTCGTGCGGCGCCCGATGAGACGCTGCCGCTAAATGGCGCTGACGATTCGCACGCGTGGACCGGCTACATTCCTTTCGACAAGCTTCCCTCGGTTTACGATCCACCGTCAGGAATCATCGCCACGGCGAATGGTCGCGTCACGCCGGATGGCTATCCCTACACGCTCTCTACCGAGTGGGTTCCTTCGTACCGGACGGAGCGAATCTACCAGGCGCTGCGGCAGAACAAGAAGTTCACTCCTGCGGACATGCTGAATTTGCAGACAGATGTCCACTCTGCGTTCGACCAGGTGATGGCAGAGCGCTTCACAGACGCGATCGATCATGCGGGCAAACCGAGTGCGCGCGCGAAGCAAGCGGCTGACATCATGCGCAAATGGGACGGCAGAATGTCGATCGATTCCGCCGGCGCGGCCGTCGAGCGCAGATCGCGCGAGCAACTGGAGAAGATGCTGCTGAAGTCAAAGCTGGGCGACGATGCGAAGCTATACCGCTGGCAGATGGCGGACGTTTGGATGGAGAATGTCGCGGAGCACCAGCCAGCGCGATGGCTGCCGTCGGAGTTCCCGAACTATAACGAGCTATTCACTGCCGCTGTGGAGAAAGCAGTCACCGGTACAGAGGCGCCTCGTAATCTCGCGACGTGGCGTTACGGTGCTTCCTATCCGATTGAACTAAGCCACGATCTTTTCGGACACATTCCGATCTTGAAACGATGGGCAGGACCCGGCATTCAGCCGCAACCTGGCGACGGAGAAACAGTCTGGCAGACTGGCCGCGACTTTGGCCCCTCGGAGCGCCTGACGGTCGATCTCTCGAACTTCGACAACTCGACCCTGAACATCGTCAATGGTCAGTCGGGACATCTCTTGAGCCCCTATTTCAACGACCAGTGGAACGCGTGGTATCACGGAACAACGTTCGAGTTCCCGTACTCGGAACAGGCCTTCAGGAAGACGATTCAGCACAGGTTGATGCTGATACCGGTGCCTTCCCAATAAGAGAAGCCCCAAGTCACGCGCGAAACAGTGCGTGAGCCTGGGGCTACAGAACCTTGGGGCACTGACCTTATTGTTCTACTTCGTAATTGGCGGCACGGCGCGCACGTCCCAGGCTTTGCCAACAATATCGACGTTCGTGTGGACAGGATTTCCTGAAGTGTCGTACCGATTCAGTTCACCGCCCTCGCAGACGTACATCTCGTTGTTGCTGCTCTCGAAATCCATTCCCGTGACGTTGCCTTTGCTGGCAGCACCGGCAGCGGGATCATCGATAACGACGTTGCCGCTGGAAGGATCGAGTACGGAGAGACAGCCACCGCCTCCGCAACTGGTCGCGCCGATCCATACCTTTCCGGACTGAGATCGCATTACGCCATGGAAACCATTCCCGATTGCAGCCGATGATGTGAGCGTCATTGCGCCGGTATCGACAATGCTGGCCATACCGCCGCCCACCGTCTGACCAGCCACGTACAGAGTCGTCCCGTCCAGCACGCCCACGGTCGCGGCCGGAACAGGAACGGTGCGCTGCGCAAGGGACGAGAGAGTTAGCTCGGTTACGGACGCCTGCGCGCCGCCGCACTCCGGCCCGCAATTCAGGATGTAGACCTTGCTATCGTCGGAGCTGAAATATGCGGCGATAGGTCGATCAAAAGTACCCGGGATGGGGGACGCCACCCGCGACGTAGCGGTCAAATCAATCATGTATGGTGTGTTGCTGGCATCGTCGGGGAAGACGAGCAAGGTCTTGTTGTCGTGTGATAAGGCAATCCAGCGGGCGTTGGGCACCGGGTAGTTCGACGGTATGTTCCCATTGGTGACATCCATCACCTGCACCGCCCCGTTTGGTATGCCGGTTCCGTTCACCCGGTTACGCACTGCCGCATAGACGTACTTGGCATCGCTCGTAATCCGAATACTATCGCTCGCACCGCCCAGGAAGACTCTGGTCGTAACGTTTTCCGTGTCGGAGTTGATGACCGAGATAGAGAATGAACTGCCGTCGTAAACCGCGATGTTCTTGTTGTCGGAGGTCGAATCCATGAACTCCGGGGAACCGCCGATGATGATGTTGTAAAGGGTACTTTTCCCCGTTTCGAACCCGGCGAGTTCATCTTTATCCACGTCGACAATCTGTACGTCTCCAGCACCAGCATTGGAAACAAAGAGCCGATGCTTGACGTTGGTGAGGGGCTTGGTATTGGAACTGCTGTTACTGCCGCCGCCACCGCAACTTGTCCAGAAAATCGCAGCCAGGAGGACCAAGGCCGCACTGCCAAACACTCTTTTCAAACGTATTACTCCATGATGACGGTTTTACTAAAGCTTGTGCCTGGAGACACTTGAGTATAACAGAGCGGCACGGAGCCACTGGGCCCCCTCGCGTGCCTTCTTACGTTGAGTTACATTGATATTGAGCGCTATTCGATGCCTGTCGACTTCCTTTCCCGCCTGAAGTCTGGCCCCGTGCTGTG
This sequence comes from Terriglobia bacterium, assembly GCA_032252755.1. NCBI lineage: Bacteria > Pseudomonadati > Acidobacteriota > Terriglobia > Terriglobia bacterium. The sequence continues at coordinate 14,246 of JAVUPY010000077.1, read as the reverse complement.
CGACGGAGCCATGGGCACCCTACTTTATGCCAAGGGTGTCTTCATCAACCGCTGCTATGACGAACTCAACCTCTCGAACCCCGAGTTAGTTCGCGGTATCCACCATGACTATATCCGCGCCGGAGCGGAAGTTATAGAAACAAACACCTTCGGTGCAAATTCGTTTCGGTTGGGACGTCACACGCTGGGCGACAAGGTGAAGGAAATCAACCTGGCAGGGGCCAAGCTCGCCCGCGCCGAGGCCGACGAGCACGACGCGATCGTGGCCGGATCCGTGGGCCCGCTCGGGATACGGATTGAACCGCTGGGAAGAACCGCGCGTGAAGAGGCGCGGACGGCTTTTATCGAACAGATTGCCGCTCTGCGCGAAGGTGGCGTCGATCTCGTCATTCTCGAAACCTTCGGGTTCCTGGAAGAGCTTCGCCAGGCGATCCTCGCTGCGCGCGAAGTCGATCGTGCAATGCCGGTCGTTGCGCTGGTCACCATCGACGACGAAGGCACGAGCCTCGACGGCTCCAGCCCGGAGACGTTCGGAAAGCACTTGCAGGAGTGGGGCGCCGACGTAATCGGTTGTAACTGTTCCGTCGGACCGGTGACCATGCTTGATGCACTGGAGCGTGTTCGCGCCGTTACCGACAAGCCGCTCTGTGCCATGCCGAACGCGGGCATTCCCCGAAGCGTCGAAGGGCGCAACATTTATTTATGCTCGCCGGAGTACATGGCAAGCTACACGAAGAAGTTCCTCGCCGCCGGAGTGACCCTGGTAGGTGGTTGTTGTGGTACCACACCTGACCACATTAAGGCGATGCGTTCCGCGTTGCGCGCCGGCGAGGCGCGTACCTCTTCCTTTCGTGTCGTAACCGAACAGCGCTCGCAGGCCGCCGAGATGAAGCCGCTGGAAGAGCGGTCGAAGATCGGTCGCAAGATCAAGAACGGCGAATTTGTCACCATGGTGGAGATCGTGCCTCCAAAAGGCAGCGATCCCGCGAAGGAGGTGGAAGGCGCACGTTACCTGAAAGCCGTGGGCGTCGATGGTGTCAATATTCCCGACTCGCCGCGGGCTTCGGCACGCATGAGCAACCAGGCGCTCTGCACACTGGTTCACCAGCAGATCGGCATCGAGACGGTCCTTCATTACACCTGTCGGGACCGCAATGTCCTGAGCATCCAGAGCGATCTTCTCGGCGCCAGTGCCATTGGCATCCGAAACCTCATCTGCATCACCGGCGATCCGCCCAAGCTCGGTAACTATCCGGACGCTACCGCTGTTTTCGACGTCGATGCGATCGGTCTCGTCAACATCGTGCACAACTTGAACCGTGGACTCGATCTTGGCGGCAACAATATCGGCAGCTCGACCTCATTCGTCATTGGTGTCGGAGCCAATCCCGGGACCGTCAATCTCGAGGAGGAAATTCGCCGCTTTGAGTACAAAGTGGAAGCTGGCGCGGAGTTCGCGGTTACGCAGCCGGTATTTGACGTATCGTTGCTTGAAAATTTCCTTCGCCGAATTGAACATTGCCGCATTCCCGTTCTCGCTGGCATCTGGCCACTCACCAGTTTACGCAATGCCGAGTTCATGAAGAACGAGTTACGAATCTCAATCCCCGATTCCGTCCTGGCGCGCATGGCCGGAGCAAGTGGCGCCGAGGCGTCACGTGCCGAGGGTGTCGCTATTGCTCGCGAGATGCTGTCGCGGGTTCGCGATCTTGTGCAAGGTGTCCAACTCAGCGCACCGTTTGGAAAGTACGCTGCTGCGATGGATGTGCTCGAAGTGTTGAACAAGCGCGGCGCAGAAGCGTAGCTTTGCTTCGCGAGTTACACGCAATAGTTGGGTTCTTTAAGGCTGTGCAAAACAGCGCAGTAACTCTCCCAAGTTGTTGACGTTTCATATCGTATTCTCAACACTCAAAAGCCGCCCTATGACTCTGGACTTGCAGTAGAATTTCATCAATGCGGAGGGGTACTTTGCCGAAGTTCGAAGAATGCCTTCAACGCCTCGAAAAGATTGTCGATCAACTGGAGAAGGGAGAGATCCCTCTCGAGCAGGCGCTCAAACTCTTTGAAGAAGGCATCGCATTATCCAATAACTGCCGCAAGGAGTTGGAGGATGCTGAGGGCAAGGTGGAAATCCTCCTGAAGCAGAACGGAAAACTGCAGGCTGAGCCATTCGAGACAGCCGCCGATTCTGCAAAACGCTAAGTATTGCGAGCCGATGGTTCTGTCACCGGACGACCCTCCGCTAACGATTCGAGACGTGCGCACCTCGTCAACGAAATGCACCGTTAGCCGCCCCTTTTGGGCGCCGTGAACAAGAGGTTAGGTATGAACCCACATGATGTGATCGTGGCGCAATCGGATTGCGTGGTGGCCGAACACCTCGCAGCAAAGCTCCACACCTATTTCCAGAACGTCAGCGTCGCGCGAGACCTCGACGAGATCAAGCACCTTATCCGGCGGAAGGGTGCCGAGGTCGTAGTGCTCGACCTCGATCTTGCGGACATGCATCATGTTCGGCAACTCACGCGCGAGTTCCACGGCATTGGCTTCATCTGTACGCATCGCGTCCCAAACGAGGAAATGTGGCGCGACACGCTGCAGGCCGGAGCCGTCGATTGTTGCGCGAGCGACGACGTGCATGAGATCGTGCGCGCCACACGCGCTGCCAAAAGAGCCATGCCGGCAGCGGCCTGAGACTTTGCCTCCTGCCGCTTCTCCACGATGGGCGGGCCAGTTCACGCTGCCAACAAACCCTCTAATCCCTTTCCCTTTTTCTGGCGTGTTACCTGTTCGTACGTGCAGTCTTGTGGGCGCTTCTCCGGACGCCAACGCAGGAACTTCGTTCCGTGACGGAATCGGCCGCCGGAAAAGTGATCGTAACGCACCTCGCACACGAGCTTCGGATCCAGCGGCTCCCATTCGCCGGTACGCTCGGTTGACCATCGGCTTGGACCACCTGGTGCGGCGCCACTGAAGCCTGCGCCGTGCATGTAAGGCTTCAGGATGCCCCTGAGTTCGTTGCGCTCTTCCGCCGAAAAGCTCGAACTGAAGCCGATGTGATTTAGCAGGCCATTATCGTCATAGAGTCCTAGCAGTAGTGATCCGACCTTCCCACCCTTGCTCGCCCACCGAAAGCCGCCGACCACGCAATCGGCGGTGCGAATGAGCTTGATCTTCTGCATAGCAGAACGTTCGCCGCTGGCATAGGAAACGTCGAGGCGCTTGGCGATGACGCCGTCGAGGCCAATCGAACCCAATCGCTGCATCCAGCGCTCGGCGGCTCGAACGTCCTCTGCCTTCGGCGAAAGTCGTATGAGCGAATCCTCGGGTACTTTTTCGAAAAAGTCTTCAAGTCGCGGACGACGAACATCGAGCGGCATCGACGTCAGGTCCCTCCCTTTGTCATCCACCAGGAGGTCGAAAACAAATAATGTGGCGGGAGTTTCTTCCGAGAGCTTTTTGATCCGGCTCGCCGCCGGATGGATGCGCATGAGCAGTTCGTCGAATTCGATGTGGCCTTTGCGCAGAATCACGATCTCGCCATCGAGGACAAATTGTTTCTGCGGCAGCGACGCAACCGCCCGCACCACCTCGGGGAAGTATCGGCCCAACGGCTGACCGGCCTTCGATTGCAGCGCGACTTCTTTGCCGTCGCGAAACCCAAGGCACCGGAAGCCATCCCACTTCGGCTCATACTGCCAGCCCGCACCGCGGGGGATTTCCTCCACAAGCTTTGCTTCCATGGGTGGGTATGGGGGTTGGATCGGCAAACTCAGTTCCGGGTAGGCACCGAGAAGCGATTCGGCGGCAACAGCGGCTTCGGTGACGCGACCTTGGCGTGTCTCATGACGATTCTTCTGAACGCGCGATGAAGGGATACGGGCCATGTGCGCTTAGATGCACAGTTCAGAGCCGACCGCAGACCTATAGACAGCGCTCAGGATTTCCTGTATGGTTGTTAACCAATATGTTGATTGCGATCACTTTCGCGCCCATGGCCATGTGCATGTGTATGCACCGCCGCGGGCGTTTGCGCTGATCGCGTCTTGAAGTAGACATCGACAGCAAGTTCAAACGGCCCGGGCAAATTGCTCGGGCCGTTTTGTTTTTGGGGTGGTTTCCACATACAGCAGCAGGCCGGGCGACCCCCGGCGCTATGACGGAGAAGGAGACGCTAATGTCCGACCAGAAGAAGCAACGACTTGCAACCCTCGCCATTCACGGTGGGCAGACCCCGGACCCCACGACCAATTCCCGCGCCGTTCCGATTTACCAGACGACGTCTTACGTTTTCAATGATGCCGATCATGCCGCGCGTCTCTTCGCGCTGCAGGAGTTCGGCAACATCTACACGCGCATCATGAACCCGACGACGGACGTCTTCGAAAAACGGATTGCGGCGCTGGAGGGCGGTGTCGCTGGGTTGGCAACAGCGAGCGGACAGGCCGCCGAAACGTTGGCGATCACGACGCTGGCGGAAGCCGGGGACGAAATCGTCTCGGCGACTTCCCTTTACGGCGGCACTTACAACCTCTTTCATTACACGCTGCCGAAGCTCGGGATTAATGTGAAGTTCGCCGACGCCTCGGATTTCGGTGGCCTTCGCAAGCTGATCAATGAGCGCACACGGGCGCTTTATGCCGAGAGCTTCGGGAATCCCAAACTCGACGTCACGGATATCGCCGAACTGGCACGCATTGCCCATGAGAACGGTATTCCATTGATTATCGACAACACGTGTGCCTCGCCGGCTTTGTTACGGCCAATCGAGCATGGCGCCGATATCGTCATCAACTCGGCAACGAAGTTTATCGGCGGACACGGCACGGCTATCGGCGGCATCATCGTGGATGCTGGAAAGTTCGATTGGGCCGCGTCGCCGCGCTTCAAGAAGTCTTTCGTCGATCCCGACCCGTCGTACCACGGAGTTTCGTATACCTCGGCGTTCGGTAATCTCGCGTTCATCATTCGTGCGCGGGTGCAGGGTCTGCGCGATACCGGCGCGGCACTCTCGCCCTTCAATGCTTTCCTGTTGCTCCAAGGTGCCGAGACGCTTCACCTTCGCATGCAGCGTCATTCGGACAACGCGCTGGCGGTCGCGAAATACCTGGAAGGCCATCCCGGCGTTGAGTGGGTGAACTATCCCGGCTTGCCCTCGAGCAAGTATCACTCGCTCGCGAAGAAATATCTTCCAAATGGCGCAGGGTCGCTGGTCACGTTCGGCATCAAGGGCGGGTATGAGTCCGGCAAGAAGTTCATCGACTCACTCGAATTGTTCAGCCTGCTAGCGAACATCGGCGACGCCAAGTCGCTCGTCATCCACCCCGCCTCAACCACGCACCAGCAGTTGAGCGAGAGCGAGCAGCGCGACACTGGCGTCACTCCGGAACTGGTCCGGCTCTCGGTCGGTATCGAGGACATCAACGACATCCTGGACGATCTCGGGCAGGCGCTCGAAGCGGTCGTTCCGAAGCCAACGCCAGAGCTGGCAGGAGTGCGGTAACCATGGCGAGCAGGAACCTTCATCTGAAGCAGGGAACCTTTACGTTCGCCGAGGACGAACCATTTCTGTTGGAAGCCGGGGGCTCGCTGAGCCCGGTGCGAATTCGGTTCGCGATGTATGGCGAACCGAACGAGGCTGGGGACAACGTCGTTCTGCTTTGTCACGCACTGTCCGGTTCGGCCGAAGCGCACGAGTGGTGGCCCGAACTTTTTGCCCCCGGAGGAATTTTTGCCGACGGGCGCTTTTGCGCTGTGTGCACCAACATTCTCGGCTCGCGCTACGGCTCAACGGGACCGTCCAGCGTCGATCCCGCAACCGGACAGCCTTATGGCGAAAGCTTTCCCCTGGTCACGGTTGGTGACGTGGTGCGGGCACAGGAGCGCGCGCTCCGAGGCCTCGGCATCACGCGACTTTATTCCGTTCTCGGCGCGTCAATTGGCGGAATGCAGGCGCTCGAATGGGCGATCCGTTTTCCCGACCAGGTGGAGCGCTGCATTGCAATCGGTGCTTCGCCACTCTCCAGCATGGGGCTTGCGCTGAACCATCTGCAGCGGCGGGCTATTCTCGCTGATCCTGAGCAGGGACTGCAAATCGCTCGCGGCATTGCAATGTGCAGCTATAAGTCCGCGCCGCTGTTCGATGAGCGGCACGGTCGGAAACCAAATCGCACCGGAGAAGCTCCCTGGAATTCGAAAGAAGGACGATTCGACATCGGTGGTTATCTTGAATACCAGGGCGAAATCTTCGCCCGAAGGTTCGACCCGCAGACCTATATCACGATTACTCGGATGATGGATCTGTGGGACCCGGCACGAAATGGCTCGGACGTGTATGAACGCATTCGCGCAAAAACCAGTCTCATCGGAATCTCGTCCGACTGGCTGTTCCCCGCTGACGATGTTCGTCGCCTCGCCTCGGACCTGCGGTCACACTCGGCCGATTGCCATTACTACGAGATCGAATCGGATCACGGGCACGACTCGTTTCTCGCGGAGGTCGATCGTGTCAACCAGTTGCTCCATCGGATTATTGCCGAGCCAGTTGGACCAGTCGGACTTTCTGACGTTTCTGCAGGAATCTGTAAAGAACATTGTGCGGCGGAATGAAAATTCTGCACGGTCGTAATGCCAATTTGTGTCGGTTAGGACAATACGCTTAGTTGTACGAATCTTTTGTCCCACAATGGTTGATTCCCACTGCCGACCCGGCTATTCTGTCGGAACCGATTTCATTCCGGCACCCCTGACCCGGACGAGGCTTGCTTAGTGGCCGTGCACCTGGTTCCACCACGTCGCACTGTTCTCTCCCGAATGCCGGTGGTCTTTCCACCGATCGCCGCGGGTGCCGCGTCTCTCATCTCCATCATTGCACTGGTTGGATGGCAGTTCCGTCTGCGCGTTCTTCGCGAACCGCTGGGTGGCTTCTTCGAACCAAACACGGCACTTTGTATCCTTCTTCTTTCCACTGCAGTCGTCCTTTATCGCTGGCGTGAGCACTTGTGGGCACGGGCGACCGCCATTCCTCTGATCACTGTTGTTGCCGGGCTTTGTGGAGTCGTACTTTACGAGCAGATTCGTAACGTCAATACCGGTATAGCGCAGATATTTTTCCATCATCGTCTGAGCGACTGGAACCTTCCAACCACGCCCGGACAGTTCGCGCCCAACACTGCGATCACCTTGGCTCTTCTTAGTGGCGCGCTCCTGGTCGGCTATGCCGGAGTGCGTAAAGAACTCGCGCAAAATTTGACCGGCATGGCGATCGTGTTCTCGATCCTCGCGATTGTTGGCCATGCTTACGGTGTCCGCTTCTTTTACTACCTTAAGATCCCCGGCTACATGTCGTTCCCCATCGCCCTCGCCCTTGTTGTTCTGGGTACAGGCATGCTGATGGCAATGGCACCTGACGGCTGGATGGGGATGGTGTTGCGCAGCGATGCCGCAGGCGTGCTCTCCCGCCGGGTGCTGTTCATCACTTACATGACGCTCCCGCTGCTCGGCTACATCGCCGTTGGATATGAGCGCAACCACTGGATTAGCTATCCGTTCGGTACTTCGCTCGTAGTTGTCGCCGGCCTCCTGATACTGACTTCTACTGTTGTGCGCAGCGCGCGTGAAATTCGTCGGTTGGAACGCGAACGCCTGCTCACCGAGGATCGCCTGCTCGAAGCGGAAAAGCTTGCTGTCACCGGACGCCTCGCCGCCACCCTCGCACATGAGGTCAACAACCCGCTCGAAGCTGTGATGAACATCCTCTTTCTGCTCGGTAACGACGATAGCCTGAACAACAATTCGCGAGAGTTCCTGAAATTGGCGGAAGAGGAATTGTTGCGGGTGACTCACATCACCAGGCAGACACTGGCGTTTTATCGCGAACCCTCTTCACCCGTGCCGGTACAACCGGCGGATCTCGCTCGCCAGGTCATTCGCATGTTCCAGCCGAAGATCGATACCAAGAAGGTCCTCGTCGCGTTTTCTTCGCGGCTGGATTCGGAATACGTCGTGCATCCTGGCGAATTCAAGCAGATCGTCACCAACCTGTTGGCGAATGCCATTGATGCCGTGCCTCGCGGCGGCACGATTGCAATCCGTGTGCGTCGCGGACGAGAGTGGTCGACCGGCGAAGCCGGTTTCCGCGTTACGGTCGCTGATAACGGTATTGGCATCTCGCGGACAGATCGCAAGCGCCTCTTCCAACCCTTCTTCACCACCAAGGGGCAAAAGGGCACGGGGCTGGGGTTGTGGGTTACGCGGGGGCTCGTGACGAAGCACGGCGGACGTTTGCAGATGCACAGTTCCACGCGGACACAACGTCGCGGCACAACCTTCTCGATATTCTTCCCTGCTTTCTGGCAAGGTGCCGCGCCACAAGAAAGACAGGCCGCAGCATTCCGCTCGGCTGGTTAGGGAGTCCCTCTATTTCCCGGACTTCAGATCAAACAAAATCTTTGCGAAGGCTTTGCGCAGGTCGCGTGGCGTGTTGAAGGACAGCCGTTCGGGTTTAACCGGCTTCAGGAGATCGGCCAAATCGTCGCCCATGCTTCCGAGCTGGCTGTACAGGTAATAAAAGCGCGCACGCTCACGATCAACCGCTGGCAATTTCTGATCCTTCGCAGGAAATGCGACCTCATGCGTCACAATGACGATGTAATGTGTCGCACTGGCGCCGCAAGCACCGGAGTCCGAACTCAGCTGGTCGAGGTATCGACGCATGAACTGCGCGGGGCCTTTCTTGTTTGTCAAAACGCCGACGTCTACCGTGTCCTGGTCGAATGATTTGATCTGCTTCTCGAATCTTACCCAGTCAAGTGTCTTCTCATCTGCGCGGTCGATCATCGTTTTCATCCGCAGAGCGTCGACAGCGCTCACCCTCACACATCCCGACTCTAACCCCAGCCGGGCCAGGAGATTGCCTGTTTGTAGTACTCTTCCAACCTCCATGTCATATGAGGGGATGGACGGCACAGTGGGCCTGTGCCACTCCCGAACTGGACGTCCGTACCGATCAAGGTACTGGGGTATCTGCGGCTTCGGCCTCTTAGTAATATTGAGTACGATGTCCACCAATACCGGGCGAGTATTGGCGACCGGCACAGGCTTGCCTTCCAGCATGACCGGAAACAATTCACCATCATCCGCGCGATCATTCCCGACTTCCCTGTCGGGGAAGCCCTTTGCGAATTCCGCCGCCGGCAAGTACTGATTGAGTTCAGGAATCGGATCGTCGTTCAGTTTTGGAATCCGAATCATCTCCCGTGCGATGCTGCTCTTCTCGCTGTCGGCGTCGAACACGGCAAGGGTCAAAGTGTAGTTGCCCGGCCGAAAGTAAACTGCGACGGCGTACTCGATCTCAGTCTCACTTCCGAGGTTGGCAGGTACCGGATAATCCTTGTACTCGCCGCCTTGCAGCCACTTCCCGTCCTCTCCCTGTGCTCTTGCGACGAAGTGAAGCGCCCGCACGACATCGATCTTCTTCATTGCGTTCAGATCTACGCGGGCGCGGATCTGCACCAGGTACATCTGCTGATACATCAGGCGCGGCGGGAAGAAGTTGACCTTCCATGGAATGTCCTGATGTTCGGGTGCTGCCAGGAGCTTGTCCACCACGGAATGAGCTACTGTTGCCTGCCGATTTTGGGCGAGGACGGGTATGACAAATGATGCGACAACAGCGAAGCTGATCGCGAACCGGAACAAGTTCCTGAGCATTGGTGTGTGGCTATTCTAAATTCACCGCTGGGTTGGCGGCTACCGCGTGGGGGCATCTCATATTTTCTTCGTGACCGGGTACTTTCGTTACCTGATAATTCCAGACTGAAAAGGTAAGATGATCGCCAATTCGAGGAAATCTTCAATGAAATATCGTTTTGCCGCACTGACACTGTTCGCGACTATGCTGGTGTCTACGCTCGCCATCGGGCAGAGCAAGCCCGCCGCTTCGGGAAAACCGCAGGCGACTTCCGGCTACGTCCCGGTCATGGAATACGATCCGAAGCGAGACGCGGCGAAGGACATCGCCGCGGCAGTTAAGGAAGCCCAGCGCACGCATCGCAACGTGCTTGTCGAAATCGGCGGCAAATGGTGCGTCTGGTGCGGTTACTTCGACAAGTTCTTCGCAGAGAACACTACGATCCGCCAATACCGCGACGAAAACTTCGTTATGGTGAAGGTGAACTTCAGCCCCGAGAATAAGAACGAAGCAGTCATCTCGAAATACGGGAAGGTCCCCGGCTATCCGCACATTTTCGTCCTCGACTCTGCAGGTAAACTCCTGCACTCCCAAGACACCAGCAAGCTTGAACAGGGACGCGGGTACAGCCTGACCGCCGTCGCAAGCTTCTTGAAAGAGTGGTCGCCAACGAAGGAAGCGAAAGTGAATTAGCACAAGCTCTGAAAGCAGAAGCCCGGCTGACGCGGGACTTTATTGTTCTGCTGGCTGCGGGAACACCTGGTCACGCACAGAACTGTGCGATTCAGCGCACGGACAGAAGCTCAATATCGAAGATCAGAGTCGCACTCGGCGGAATGTTCTTGCCGGCGCCTTGAGCACCGTATGCGAGTTGCGGTGGAATTCGTAAGCGCCGTATGCCGCCCACGCGCATTCCCTTCAGACCCTCGGTCCAACCCTTGATCACTCGCGTCGAATCGATTGTCATCGTAAAGGGCTCTCCTCGATCGATCGAGCTGTCGAACTTCTTGCCCGTCTTCTCCACCCATCCGGTGTAGTTCACGGTGACGTCATCCGCAGCTTTCGCGACCTTCCCTGTGCCTACTTTGATGTCCCAGTACTCAAGGCCGGATGGAGTTTTGACCGGCGGACCCTTGACTGGGGGAGGGGTCTTCGGTGCCTGGGCAAGAGCGACGGTAGCGATTACCAGAAGCAAGAAACCGAGATACCGGACCATGTGACCTCCGTTCCCACCGCACAAACAGAGAGTCTATCGCACTTCCGCGGCCCCGATATTTGCGTGCAACTCCTGCAGGCTGCGGACTGTGATCGTGCCCCGGCGCAACGCACTGATTCCTTCCGCCGCCGCAAATGCCGCCGAGAGTGTAGTCATCGTTGGAACCCGCCCCGCGATTGCCGCACGCCGGATAGCTTTCTCGTCGAACCAGGGTTCGGCACCATGCGGAGTGTTGATGATCAGTTGAATTCGTTGCCCCTTAATGAGATCGACGACGTTCGGGCGGCCCTCGTTGACTTTGAACACGCGCTCTACTTCCATGCCGGCCTTCTGCAGGACGGCAGCAGTGCCGTGAGTCGCGACCAACCGGAATCCCATGTCGACGAATTTTCGCGCGAGTTCTGCAACCTGGGGCTTGTCATGCTCTTCCACGCTGATGAAGACGGTTCCCTGCGTCGGCAGCATCTGCCCGGCCGAAATCTGTGCTTTCGCGAACGCCTCGCCAAAATTGTCGGCAACGCCCATGACCTCGCCAGTCGACCGCATCTCCGGCCCAAGAACCGTATCGACGCCCGGGAACTTGCCCCAAGGGAATACAGGCGATTTCACGAAGTAGCAGCTGCCCGTATCGAGGTCCTTCTGCATCCTGACATTTTCGGGAACGAACTCGCGAAGCTTGCGACCGGTCATCAGGCGCGCCGCGATCTTCGCCATGGCGATGCCGGTCGCCTTGCTGACGTAAGGCACAGTTCGCGAGGCACGCGGATTGACTTCGATCACGAACACCTTCTCGCGTTGAACGGCATACTGCACGTTCATAAGCCCGATGACTTTAAGCGCGCGCGCGAGGCGGAAGCTGTGGTCCCGAATCGTCGCCAGAACCTTGGGCGAGAGATCGACGCTCGGAAGCACGCAGGACGAGTCTCCCGAGTGAATCCCGGCTTCCTCGATATGCTGCATGATGCCGCCGATCACGACATCTTCGCCGTCCGAGAGGCAATCGACATCGACTTCGGTCGCTTCCTCGAGGAAATGATCGATGAGGATTGGCCGCTCCTGCGAGTACTCGACCGCCTCCTTCATGTACTTGATGACGGCATTGTCGTCGTAGGCGATGACCATCGCGCGCCCACCGAGCACGTACGAGGGTCGTACTAGGACCGGATATCCGATCCGATTTGCTACTTGGAGCGCTTCTTCAATCGAGGTTGCCGTTCCGCCCGGAGGCTGCGGGATATCGAGTTCTTCGAGGAGTTTGCCAAAACGCTTGCGATCCTCCGCTAAATCGATCGACTCCGGCGAGGTTCCGATGATTGGCACGCCGGCGGCTTTCAGCGGCAGTGCCAGATTCAGCGGTGTCTGCCCGCCGAACTGAACGATCATCCCGATCTCCGCACCCGACGTCGCCTCGTGCTCGTAGATGGAAAGCACGTCTTCCAGCGTGAGAGGTTCGAAGTAGAGGCGGTCGCTGGTGTCGTAATCGGTCGAGACGGTTTCGGGATTGCAGTTCACCATGATCGTCTCGAAGCCGTCTTCACGCAGCGCAAACGCCGCGTGGCAACAGCAATAGTCGAACTCGATTCCCTGCCCGATGCGGTTCGGCCCAGCGCCAAGAATGATCACTTTCTTGCGATTCGTCGGCGTCGCCTCATCCTCGTCCTCGTAGGTCGAGTACATGTAGGGCGTGTAGCTCTCGAATTCGGCGGCGCAGGTATCCACACGCTTGAAAACCGGCGTAAGCCCGTGCTTCTTGCGCATGTTGCGAACGGTCTCTGCTGCTCCGTGGCCGTTTCCGATGTGCCAGACGTCCGCAAGGCGTGCGTCACTGAAGCCCATGCGCTTGGCGCCGCGAAGCTGATCTTCGTTCACCTCACTCGGGTTTAACTGTTCCAGCTCGCTCTGGGCTTCGCCGATTTCTTGCAACTGATACAGGAACCAGGGATCAATTTTTGTGAACTCGTAAACCTGCTCGACGCTCCATCCGTTGCTGAGTGCCCAACGCATGTACTGGAGGCGCTCCGGATGTGGCGTGACCAGGCGCTTGGTAACGATCTTTGGTTCAATCGGCTCCGATCCCAGGCGCCTGCCGGTTTCGAGCGAGCGCACGCCCTTGAGCAGCGCCTGCTTGAACGTCCGGCCGATCGCCATCACTTCGCCGACCGACTTCATCTGCGGGCCAAGCGTCTCGTCGGCTCCGGTGAACTTCTCGAACTGCCACTTCGGAATCTTTACGACCACGTAGTCAAGCGTCGGCTCAAAGCAGGCCGGAGTCTTGCGCGTGATGTCGTTCGTAATCTCGTCGAGCGTGTAGCCCACCGCGAGTTTCGCGGCAATCTTTGCGATCGGGAAGCCCGTAGCCTTCGACGCGAGGGCCGACGAACGCGACACACGCGGGTTCATCTCGATGACGATCATACGTCCGGTCTGTGGATGGACGGCGAACTGGATATTCGATCCGCCGGTCTCGACGCCGATCTCGCGGATGACCTTGATCGCCGCGTCGCGCATGCGCTGGTATTCGCGATCGGTGAGCGTCTGCGCCGGTGCGACCGTGATTGAATCACCCGTGTGCACGCCCATGGCATCGAAGTTCTCGATCGAGCAGATGACGATTACGTTGTCGTTGAAGTCGCGCATCAGCTCGAGCTCGAACTCTTTCCAGCCGAGCACGCTTTCTTCGATGAGAACTTCGTGCACGGGCGAGAGATCGAGTCCGCGCGAGAGCAGTTCCACTAACTCCTCGCGGTTGTAAGCGATGCCGCCGCCGGATCCGCCCAGCGTGAACGATGGCCGCAACACGACCGGGAAACCTATCTTTTCGCTGAATTCGAGACCGTCTTTCAGGTTGTTGACCAGCGCCGATCGCGGGACGTCGAGCCCGATGCGCGTCATCGCATCTTTAAAGAGCAGGCGGTCTTCGGCTTTCTTGATGGCCTCGAGCTGCGCGCCAATCAGCTTCACGCCATATTTCTCAAGTACGCCTTCGTCGGCCAGTTCCACGGCCATGTTCAAAGCCGTCTGCCCACCAACCGTCGGCAGCACAGCCATGCCCTTGCCCACACCAAGCGCAACTTCCTTGCGGATGATCTCTTCGACGTAAGTGCGGGTGATTGGCTCGACGTAGGTGCGGTCGGCCATCTCCGGGTCGGTCATGATGGTCGCAGGGTTGGAGTTGACCAGCACAACTTCGTAGCCTTCGCTCTTGAGCGCCTTGCAGGCCTGGGTGCCGGAGTAATCGAATTCCGCCGATTGCCCGATGACAATAGGTCCGGAACCGATGATGAGGATCTTCGAAATGTCGTTTCTTCTAGGCATAACGAGTTCGTTGGTCCTTGATCA
>JAVUPY010000076.1 GCA_032252755.1 Terriglobia bacterium | reverse complement strand
ACCCGAGTTTTCTTCTTTATTTTTGGATGATCTTAAACGCTCCGGAATTCCGGTGATAAGACGTTGATAGTTCGTGAGGCGTTCGCCGAGGATGACCACACCCTTGGAAGTGATTTCATATTCGCGAATATCCTTGGCATGGTTGCCCCCGCGCATCTTGATCACGACCATAATCTTGCGAAGTTGCCCATTGATGGACACGTACCGAAGCCGGATGATGTCATCGGTGAGAAAGGAAATCGAATAAGTGCTGAACGGGAACTCGGTAAACGATTCATCCACCTCCACGGTACTAACGATCGTCACCCCGATCCCCGTCAACGCGAAGATCATCCGGTAAAGCGATTCGCGAAAGTCGGCGCGGAAGCCGGGCGACAGCGCCATCTCAAAGCCCGCCAGTGAATCGATCACCAGTCGCTTGGCACCAATCTTCTGGACCGCGTCGAGAATCGAGTGCATGGATTCATCCACCGAGAGATCAAGCGGACGGAGGTAGAGGATTGCGAGTTTCCCGTCGTCCTGCGGTGTTACTAAATCCAGGCCAAAACTTTCCGCCCGCTCGGCGTAAGCTTGTGGTCGTTCTTCAAAGACTGCCACAATGCCTGGTTCGCCCTGGCGAATGCCTTCCGCAATGAATTGAGTCGCCAAGACCGATTTTCCGGTTCCCGAAGATCCTGCCACCAAAACGCTGTCGCCTTCGGGAATGCCGCCACCCAGCATCTTGTCCAAGTCCGGAATACCGAAGGAAAGGCGCCTCTGGCCCGTTAGTTTTTTTGCGTTCCGCGTCAGTCCAAAAGTACGTGAGAAGGCATGGAGCCCGGCACTCGTGATGCGAAAAGTGTGTAGCCCAGGTACGGAAGCTTGGCCTCGCAGTTTTACAATCTGCAGCTTGCGCACAATGGAATTTCGCTCGGCTGCCTGGCTCAGCCAGAACAGGCCATCGGCGACGGTGAAAATAGGATTATCCCGCAGCTCATCTTCCGCATATTCACCGATAAGAAAAGTCGTTGCTTGCCAACTCGCCAGGAATAAAGCTAACCGCTGAATGAACGATTGCAACTCCATTTCGCTGAGCCCCGTTGGCGGTTTCCGTACCATGGTTCGGAAGGAGTCCACTACCACCACGGCGGCGTTTGATTCTTCAACTTGTTTGGTAATCTCCTCCAAGACCGCACCCAAGTCCTTCTCCAGAACGACTTGACTCAGGTTGACGAAGCGGATGGAGTTGAGCAATTTGTTCGGGTCGAAAAAAGTGTACTGCTGCTGGTAGCGCAGCATTTTTATGGCGGATTCGCCGAGGACAGTGAAATAGAGCGCGGGGCGCTCCGGTGTCGCATTGGCAAATACGAATTGGTGGGCGAGCGTGGTCTTGCCGCTTCCCGGGGCGCCGGCGATAATGTTAAAAGAGAACTCGGGAAGACCGCCGCCAACGATTTCATCGAGGCCCGGTACTCCGGTTGGCAGTTTGTTTATGGTCACTTTATCTTTTGTGCTCACGCTTTTCTCCCGCCACCCAATTGCATGTCATCGAATGCCGTATCCGGCCACATACCCTGCATTAATCGCGTCGTTAAAGCTTCACCAATGAAGGTAAGAAGCAGCCCCAGTAACCGGGCAATGAAGATAGCTCCATCCTCCGCTGTCTGATCCTTGTGCGTTTTCAAATCAAGGTCGCCCAGGCCCTCCAGGCGTCCATCCGAAGTGACCTGCACCACGCTAAAACTGGGAGCGTCTGACTTGGCTAGCGTCAAGGCACGAGAAGCGAGCAACTGAAACCCGGTAACTCCCGCGAGCTCACATAAATCCCGGCGTAGCTTTTCATAGACGCGCAGAGTTGCAGACTCAGAGTTCTCACCAGCAACCGTCTCGTAGGCAAGAAGTCGCCGAGCCAAATTTAATGTCTCGGGCGGAATCGTTACTCGCTTTGCCATGGATGAAAATTCGCGGCTCGCTTTTGGCTGTGAGGCGTTGATCCAGTCATGTTACCCGATTGAGACGCTAACCGGGTACGGAAAGACGCGTTCTGTTAAAGGGGATGGTCGTATGGCTGGCATTGGCCGTTTTGCCTTGTAAAAACTCTGCCGATGTTCCTGGGTAACGATCGGGGACAAGCTCACATGACAAAGAGTCCCGTCTTTTCATTCGGCAGAGTTTTACGCAGACTGTCAGACTTGTCTCGGATGTGAACGAGTACTTCCAATAGGCTCGCCGTATTGGTGATACTCCCTGAGATACTCATCAGTGCATCTTCCACGACGGGATGCTGGTCGGCCAACGACTTAAGCCGCTCGCTCGCGTCCTTGAGTCGGTTGGCTTCTTGCAGAATGGTCTCAAACGGCGCGGATCTACCCGATTTCGCTACGACAGTAAGATGAGGAGCCAGATCCTGCACTAGTCGCAACGTCAAAGCTTCCCCAATGATGCTGAGTAACAGCCCGAGTAACTGGGCAAGGAGAATAACTGCTCCTTCGTGCGCCTGGTCGGTGCCAATCTGCGGTGCAAGTTCACTAAGCCCCTGCAAGTGTCCATCTGCGGTGACTTGGACTTTGCTCAGGCCGGGAGCCTCCGCTTTAGCCAGCGTCAATGCACGAGAAAGTAGCGCCTGACAACCAACAACTCCCGCGAGTGCACATAAATGTTGGCGCAGCTTTTCATAAACTCGAACGGTCGCGGCCCCAGTCGGCCCGGAGGGCTCGCCCTCAACGTTTTCGAATGTAAGAATCCGCCGAGACAAATCCAGGGTTTCTGGAGGAGGCATCATTTCCGTTACCCGTAAAGGATGCGGGGCCCGTGCTTGGACACGGGCCGAATATCAACATTTTATTCCCTTTGGGGCTACCTCAGATAGGGGTGTTAGCATTCGGCGGTGCTATTTGTTCGCACCACCGCCACGAGACCTGCGCTGCGTGACTCTGATATGCAATTCCTTATGTCAAATCTCGTCTTATGGGCCGAGCATTTCGGAACGATCCCCTGCAATAGGAAGTTCGAGGCGTCGCCAACTCATCAGTGATTCATAAAAGGGGATGCGACCCGTTCAATATGCCTACGGGTGGACTCAAAGTTCAGTACTTGTAATCAGTCGATCCGTCTCTTTTGGAATGTGTGCAATGTTGCACAGCCAGAAGTGATCTTTTAGGGCAGAGTAGCTGATTAGTTGTGGGGCTCAGGGCCAATATGGGGGAGCGACCGCACTCCTGGTATAAATGCGGCCGGTCCCCTTTTTAGCCCTGGCTGAAAGGGCCAAAGGGCCCTTCAGCGAATACCTTGACCGCATGCAGGAACTGGCGTGTCCGGAAGGCTTTGTTCAATGAACACCGCGTATCTGCCCGACCTCACCGCAAGCACAATCTCTGCAATCATGAAAGCGCTCGTCTACCACGGTCCTGGTAAATATGCGTGGGAGAACAAGCCACGTCCTACCATCCAGCATAGTAACGATGCCATAGTGCGGGTCTCCACCTCGACGATCTGCGGAACGGATCTCCATATCCTCAAAGGAGACCTCCCGTCCGTAAGCGAGAACCGCATCCTCGGCCACGAAGGTATTGGTGTTGTCGAGGAGGTGGGAAGCACCGTCTCCGAGTTTCACGTTGGCGACAAGGTGATTATTTCGTGCGTTACAGCATGTCTGAAGTGCGGTTCCTGCAGGAAGGGTATGTATTCTCACTGCAGGCATGGCGGGTGGGTTTTGGGCAATACTCTCGATGGAACCCAGGCCGAGTACGTGCGAATCCCGTACGCTGATGGGAGCCTCTACCATTTACCGCCTGGAGCGGATGAAGAAGCTTTCGTAATGCTCAGCGACATACTGCCGACTGGCTTTGAGTGTGGCGTTTTGAATGGGCAGGTGAAGCCTGGGGATACTATCGCCATCGTTGGCGCGGGGCCTGTTGGAATTGCTGTGCTTCTAACAGCTCAATTTTATTCACCAGCAGCGATCTTCATGATTGACCTGGATGATAAGCGCTTGGCGGTCGCAAAACAGTTTGGGGCAACCGCTCTGATTAACAGCGCTGACGGACGCGCCGTCCATCATGTCATGGAGCTTACTGAGGGGGCGGGCGTCGACGTCGCTATAGAGGCAGTTGGAATTCCTGCCACCTTCGAGATTTGCCAAGGGATGGTCGCAGCCGGCGGACGGATCGCGAATGTTGGCGTCCATGCCAAGCCAGTGTACCTGCACTTGGAAACTCTCTGGGACCGCAACATCTCGATCACGACGCGGCTGGTCGATACGATCACAACCCCTGTGCTACTGAAGATTGTGGAGTCGGGGAAGCTGCAGCCGCACAAACTCGTGACTCATCGCTTCGCGATGGATGACATCATGAAGGCCTACGATGTATTTGGAAGCGCAGCCAGGGAAGGGACCCTTAAAGTGGTTCTCAAGAATGACGGAAAGAAAACGGCCGCCAGCGTTTCTCCCCATTTGGCCTAAGGGTTTTGAGAACCCCCTTGGCATGAGTTAAGGCAAACGGGCGAAAACATAGAGCTTGTGAAGAGGTAGTGGCCCGTCCTAGTCCTGGCTTCGGATTGGACGTGTTGGAAGCAAATTGCCGCGTTATTGAGGAAGCTGGTCAACTGAGCGGGATTCTGGAAATGCGATCCAAGACAGCTATACCGGGACCCTGGCTGCTGATGTTCGTTTTCTTGGTGACGCTTGCCTGTTGGTCGCAGGGACCTTCATCCACCGCTGACATCAAATCTCCCGATCTGAACCTGATAATTAAACATCTGGAGTATGTCCAGCACCAAGACGCCGCCCGATCACGACCATGTGAGGTGACGCGAGAATACAGAGTTTTCCGCGGCGATGATAGGCAACCTACATCCGAGGTCGTGGCGCAGATCAACTTCGTCCCACCCGACAAGAAGACCTACAAAAATCACTCAGACGCGAGGGAACTCGAGAGGAGCAAAGATAGTTCGGCAGCTTTTAGACCGGGAAACCAAGTCGGCGAAGACCGGACACGGTAGTGAGGTTAGTCGGACTAATTATGACTTTGTCTTTCTTAGAAAAGAGAACTTCGGCGTGGTTCCTGAGTACGTTTTGCGGATCGTCCCGAAGCGGAAGGATAAATACCTTTTACGTGGGCAGATATGGGTAGATGCAAACACTTTCCGTATCCGCCGAATGGAAGTTGACGAGCGGGGAGTCCAGCCGACTCCCCGTTTCCTTTTGCAGAAATTCATTCGCATTTCTCAGCAATTTCATTTAGCCTTGTGCCCCCCCCCCGACTGCGCCAATTGGTTTTCATCGCCTCTTAGTCACGTCAGCCGGGTTCTGTTTGCTCTCGGGTTTCTCTTACGAGGCCGAGTGAGGTACGTCACAATCGCGTCGCGAAGTAATTTCCTAATCGCGGCATAGCAGTCGCTTACGCCCAAAAACCATGAAAATCAGCGAGCATCTTGATCGCCTCGGCCTACTTTTTCCGTGACAATAACCAACCGAAGAAACCTCCCGCAAGCAGACCAATCGCCAACGTCCCCACCATAGTTTCCACTGGATGACGCTTAACACGTTGGGCCGTATCGTCCATGAGTTCTTCAGCCAGATCGCCACTACGTTTGACAGCAAGACGAATGACAGCTACACCATCGTCAATCGCTTCTGCCATGGAAGATGTAGCGTGTGAAAGTTTCCGGATTGATTCCGCCACCTGCTCGTCGGCTTTTTCCAAAACAGTCATAAGAAGCTCCTATGTACTTCGAAACCGCACTCAGTCCCGGAGAGGCTTGTCGAAGTTAGCTTCGTGTCTCAAATCCTTGTACTGTGATCTCAGACACGAAGCCAAACACGATTCACTAAGCAGCGACCGTCTTCATTCGCTTTCCGGTGATTTCTGACTCAGCTTGTAGCCAGTCGTCGCAATCATGCCCGTCTTCTCGTCCATGTTGTTCGTAGAGTTCGTATGCACGTTCACGGATTCTCTCTTGCAGCTCCGCCGTAGGTTCAATCGATGAGTTTCGAGTTTTGGTGGAGGATGGTGGATTGGGGAAAGTCTTCATGGTTCCTCCTGTATTCACCGGAATATGCGGAAGCATCCCAAGTATTATCCGCTTGTCCGGAAGGCAAAACTATGGGAGCGCTGAGTAAATCGAGAGTCGCCGGTTTCAGGAGTGTGCAAGTTTGACCAGTCGCACATCGTGCGCAAGTCGTACCATCCCGCCTGTGAGGCAAGTTCTCAACTCCCTTGGAGGCTAATAATGAAACTCAAGATCGTGACTGGGCTTATTGCGTTGTTCATGTTTGCGGGCGCGGCCGAACTGGCAACTGCGCAGGACACCACAAAAACCACTCACAAGAAAACGCGAACGCTCACCGGCTGTCTTCAGAAAGGCGAAGATGCCAATGAATTCAAGTTTACCGCGAAAGACGGAGGCACATGGGAGATCAAGAGCGACAGCGTCAAACTCGACGAACATGTCGGTCATACGGTCAAGATTGTAGGCGTAGTGTCAAATGCCATGGCGCACGGGATGAAGGAAGACACGAAGGAGGAGATGAAAGAGCATGGCATGGATAAACACGCGAAAGAGAGCGGTCACATGACGGTCACGAATTTGACTATGGTCAGTGACACTTGCCAGCAGTAACCCTGGATCGTGCATGATAGATATGACGGTGTTCGCGGTTACAAGACATCAAGTTTAGCAGTTCCCATGATGGCAGCTCGGTGGGATGCCCTAGCCCTGGTCGCCTGGAGGACAGGAGTACGCCGTAGCATACGCTAGTGTTCTCGGGATGGAAATTCCTGGCCGGCGTGCTTCCTGGAGGCGGTCAGTCGGAGCCGTTCAAGGCTTCGAGCTCTCGCAATGACGGCCCGAGAGTCCTGACCGACAACATGTGCACCAAGAAGCACATGATGCCCAGCAAACCGAACGCCGACTGCGTACGCGATTGCGTTAAGCACGGCGCGAGAACGTCGTCGTTGCCGAAGGTAAGATGATCGAACTTCGAGGGAAATCGGAGCAACTCACCGACCTAGCAGGCGAGAAGGTCAAAGTAACAGGTGATAGCAGTGGCATGGTTTTGACGATCTCGTCGATGGCCACGACCCAATAGCGCTGGTGCCGAGGCCGCGTGTTTCGGCACGTAGCGCCATGCGTGAAAAGCAGGAGAACAGTTCACGTTTAGTCATTGCCGTGCGACTTGGCTTGAGCCTTGAACTGTTGCGGAGCTTGATCAGGTCGCGGACAAATTACAGAAGAAGCAGCCTCGGAAGGCAGGGTCCGGCAGGGTCAGAAAGCGTTGCATATCAGGGCCCGCAGGTGCTTCGCAACAGAGCACGCAATCGGAGTGTCTTTGTCACGTCCGCGGATTTCGATCTGCTCACTCAACAAGGCATGATGGCAGTGGGCATCTATGAGTTACAAAGAGATATTTCAGGTCAACTCGGTTTCGATACCTCTTGTTTTCGATGCAACGCTATCGACCTACCGAGCTTCGACTTAGCGGGATCTGTGGCCGCCCGGAGATGCAAGGCGTTAATATTCCTTGTGGCAGATGCGGGTCGCGAGCTCGAGGCTGCACCTACGCGCTTCAAACAGTTTAGTGCTTGGCGTCAGAGAGTCTGTAATCTTGATTCGCTTGGCCCCCCTCTACTCAAGTATGCCACCTCTGCGGGAGGTGTGCTTCGGCTGCATGCCGTGGGTGCCCGGCTCCATCTCAATCTAATTGGTGAACACTATTTTGCAAAGTACTGCCGGATTTTCGCCGCAATTTGACGATCAGTCATCTTGTCAACAGTTTCAACACTGACGATGCGCCCCCCGAGTCTGTCTTCCACGAGACGTTCCTTCAGCTCGCCTTTGGCCTCACCAGGCCCAAATATCAGAATAGATTCTGCATCGCGAATGCTTGCAATCACCGCATCGTAGTAAATGTTGAGATGTCCCGTTAACTTTCTTTGGCGGCTATCATCTGCTGGTACTTGCTGCGATTCATAGGGAGTCGTAGAACGTGCACCACCAAAACGTCCGAGTTGTTTGTCAATCTTTGATATTACGAGCCTCGTTGCCTCCCCTCGGTCCGTAACAGCCATGATCACAGCTTTCCTATGGTCAATCCACAAACCCACCTTTACGCTCATCGATTTATCCTTCGCCTACTAGATCGGCACGTGTCTCGGTTTCCTCTAACGACGCTGAAGTGGCGTCGGCGTAATCCTTAAAACTTTTGTTTCGCGCGAGTCGCACACCTCTCTTCCTTGCTGATCGAACAACTGCGATTTTAAACCTCGGGATGAGTGAGTTCTGTGACCGCAAGCCAAAGGCCAACGATCGCTGGCGACGAATTGAAGCAGCAACACGCGGATATTCAGAGGCAGAGAGGGGGGCAAGACCTGGCAGCGGGTCTGAAGAGACTGAATTGTGCGCTCGAAGCTTAGTAGGCTTGTTTTTATGCGACCTTACCGTGCGCTTTCGCCTCGAGCGTCTTCTCGCGACCAACATTAACTTTGATCTGCCTTGGTGTTGCCTCAGCCTTCTTGGCGAGGTTGATTTTCAACACACCCTTGTCATAGTCGGCGCTCACCTGCCCTGAATCTACAAACCCGGGCAGCGTGAATGAGCGGGTGAAGCTTCCATACTCCTGCTCAACGCGGCGGAGATCTTGCGCTCGCCATGGATGGTGAGACTGTTGCCCTGGATGCGGACATCAATGTCTCTCTCGTCAATGCCCGGGACTTCGAGTTTCAAAGTAATGTTGTGCTCATCTTCGTAGATGTCCACTGGTGGTGCGAAGCTGGTGGATGTTAGTGCCTCTTCCGGCCCTTCGGGGCTATACGACCCCCTGAAGAGACGGTTCATGCGGAAATACGGTCTTGCATAGTGGAAAACTCACGGAAAGGCTCCCAACGGGTCAATAGTGTCATAACGTTATTCCTCCTTCTGAGCGAGGAGTTCCCCGCGGCGCGCACCGACGCCGTCAAGCGCGGCTTTGCCATCTCCCTACTGACCTGAGAGAACATCCTCGTACGGGATCTTGCGGTCGGACTTTTCCTTTTCCTGGTAACCATCATTTCACTCAGTTCAACCCCACTCAGCGCCGCAGTGAAGTGCTCGTTTACGCGGCGACACCTCGGTCCCAAGTTTTCAGGAGCGATGAAGTAATGTCTAAAGGTAAGCACTCAACCCGACCGTCTTCTGAGCCAGAGCGCTCACATTCGCACTCGTGTGGCTGGGCGATTTGCACGAGGGATTTCATTTAGTACGGTTTTCACGTGTCTGTAGCAATATTGCGCCCGACCGCAACGGTTCCTTTCTTTCGAACATCGATGTCACAGTAGCTGGCGACTCCTCTGTGCTCAAAGAACAAGCCGTGCAGCATGGTTACCTGTTGCGCCGAGCGCTGAGGTTACGCTGCTCGTGAACTTCGGGCGCCTTGCCCGAGGAAGTCGAGCAACTCATGGTTAACTTTGCCCGCATGGGTCCAGGTCACACCATGTGGGCCGCCTTCTACCACCACCAGTTTGCTTCCCTTAACAAACTCAGCAGTGCGCTTTCCGGTGGCGGAGATAGGGAGAATCCGGTCGGCGTCACCGTGGATCACCAATGTTGGTATTTCAATTCCTTTAAGGTCGTTGCGGAAATCGATCAACCACGCCGAGACGCAATCCAGAGTGCCCTTGGGCGACGCCCCGGCCGCGATGTTCCAACTGAACTGAACTGCTTGATCGCTAATCAGAGTCCCACCCAAGGTGTCCACGTTGTAGAAACTTGAAAGAAACTGAGAAAGAAAAGCCGGGCGGTCATCGACGATCGCTTTCTTGATCCCATCAAAAACACTACCGTCAACACCATCAGGATTGTCACTCGTTTTTAGGAGAAATGGCGGGATCGAGGAAATGAACACCGCTTTGCTCACGCGGTCGGTTCCGTAGGTACCCAGATACCGAGCCACTTCGCCGCCGCCCATGGAAAAACCCACCAATGAGACTTCACGAAGTTCGAGCTTTGTCACAAGTTTCTGCAGATCTTGCGCGAAGGTGTCATAGTCGTAGCCCGAAGTTGGCTTACTGGAGTCGCCAAATCCCCTTCGGTCGTAGGTGATGACGCGGTACCCTGCATCGAGCAGGGCGGGGACCTGCTTCTCCCAGGAACGGCCGCTCAACGGCCACCCGTGGACCAGTACAACGGGTTTACCCGTACCGTGGTCCTCATAGTAGAGATCGATGTTGCCCGAGTTTTCCTGACCGACCTTGATATATGGCATGGAAAGTCTCCTTGTCTGTCTCTGGTTGATGACGAGCGGCCTCGTTGCGCATGTATCCGCCTGATGAACATCTTTACCTGCGCCGCGATGTGTCTCTGTTCGAGTTGGGGGTTAGCGACTGAACTTGAATGACGGAGCGCGCTGCCTCGTCTGAAACCTCTAGAGAGAACCGCGAAGACAATCATCCATGGAGCATTGCGACAAGACTGGTCAACATTGCACACTCTCTCATTTGGTTAGATCTCTTGCCTGTGCGCCTAACGAGCGGACCACACATTGTCGTAGGCATCACAGATGTCTGTACTTGTTTGAGGAAGGCCAGCTAATACGGAAATGCCGGCGTCTTCGACACCGAGAAGCAAGAAGTACAAAATCCTCTTCGTGGCGCGTATTCCCAAACTAGAACTCTCACTCCAGATTTTCGTTAGCTGAGCAATTGTGAACAGATCAGCTCCAAGCCTCAGCGTACTCTTCCTCTCGTCGCGCGGTTTCTTGATGTGAGTTCTCGTCGTTTGACGAGGCACGCCCAAGGAGTTTGCAGTTCGGCGGATTGCGTCTGCATTAAAGTTCAAAAACGGTTTGGGGCTCGAACGGCTCATGGCGCCGACGACTTGGGCCTCTCGGTGGATTCATTCCTTATGGCTCATGAAAGGAGAGCTATGAAAACACTAAAACTATTCTTCTTAGGATTGCTCGTGCTGCTAGCAGTCGTGGCCCTTGTAGGCTGCTCGCAGAGGGCCACGCAATCACCCGATGTTTCTGACAGCATCCGCAAATCGCTCGATCAAGCCGGCCTCAAAGACGTCTCCGTAAGTCAGGATCGCGATAAGGGTGTAGTGACCTTGGGCGGACACGTGGCCGCCGAGGCGGACAAGTCACAGGCCGAATCGATTGCAAAGTCGATTGCGGTTGGGCAGGTTGTCGCGAATGAGATAGCCGTGACGCCTCCCGGCGCCGAAAGCGAAGCAAAGGCGGTGAGCTCTGATCTCGACCAGGGTATCGAGAAGAACTTGCACGCTGCGCTCACCCAAAACCGGCTGCAGAAGATTGTTAAATATGATGTCAAGAATGGTGTAGTCACGCTCACCGGAGAGGTCAACTCCCAATCCAAGCGGGCGGATGCTGAACAGATCGCTTCTGCAGTTCCAAATGTAAAGCAGGTAGTGAACAGCCTACAGATCAAGAACCAAAAGGCCAGTTCGTCGCAATGAGAGCTATCGGAGTCATCGCGTTCTGAATCAAACGCTGCTCCAGTCCATTATGGAAATTTAGTCAATACAGATTAGTCGCAGAAAAAGGAGAACAAGATGAAAGCGGGCATCAAAGACGAACTAAAGGGTAAGGCGCACCAGGTGAAGGGCGCTATCAAAGAGACGGCCGGTAAGGTAATTAACAATCCGAGACTCGAAGCCAAAGGCCACCATGAAAGGGTAGCTGGAAAGGTTCAAAAGAAAATCGGACAGGTTGAGAAAGTCTTCGAGAAGTAAGGCTCAAACAAAGCTACTTGATCGCTTAGTTTGGGCAGAAACCCGGCGGACAATCAGCGTGGCGCTCGGAATTCTGTATTGATGCGGACCACATAAATCAGTCGCTCCGTGCCGCCCCATTAATCGCCTGAGTCGCTTGCAGACAACGTAACCGACAACAGAAAACCCCGAAAAGGAGAAATAAAATGCCAGATAAAGAAAATCTCAACCCACAGCATATCGATCCACAGAAGCCCGCTCCGGAGCAGAAACCCACAAACCAGCCGAACCAGCCAGTGCAACAGAAACCGCAGGTCCCGGTTGGACAGCCCAAGAGTCCGCAGTCGGAACCTGAGAAACACGATCAAGAAAAGAAGAAGGCTTAGGGTGCAGTGGACTTAGACCGGTGAAATGTACGGCTCGGGGGCGGTTCGACCGGTGACCGCCCCTGACAAGCCGAAATGGCTTAGCTCCAACCTCTCCCAGCAGGACCTTACAATACCCTATCCCGAGTCACGCCCGTTAACAGCGTTCTGGGCGGATTGTCGGCGACTCGGAAGTAAATCTGGGGATCCTGGTGAAAAATCAGGCATTCATGCCGAGCGATACAGATGTAAACGTCTGACGTGGAAAATCGTGCGAAATTGCGAGGCCCTTCAGAGTTGTACCGAATTCCCGCACTCCGACTCAGATGTTTGGCAGAAGGTCGAAATACTCGTCGTCCTCGTTCTTTCCACCCTCGCCAGCGCCCACTTCCTTTTCGGACCGGACAAACTCGATACGTTCGATCCATTTCACCATCTTGTAACCCAACTGGTTCTCAACGCGCAGCCGAATTGGAGCACCATACACATCTGGTAGGGGCTGTCCATTCATGTGGGTGGCAAGGAGACACTCGGCTTTAACCAGGTTCTCGACCGTCTGGGTTTCATAGTAGGTTCCGCCGTACAGACCACCGCCAAACGAGAAGAAAGCCACAACCTTGGCCTCTGGTTTCGGATGCACCAGCTCAATAAGATTCTTCATGGGCAGCCCCCCCCATTTCGCGATTCCAGTCCAGCCCTGTATGCAGTGATGCATGGTGATGTCTTCGAAGTGCCCGAGGTTTTCGATGTCGGCGAGCGAAAGATCGACTGGGTTCTCGACCAAGCCCCCGACCCTCAGCCGGAAATCGCGGAAGTGATTGGCGGCGAGATGCATCCAGTCTTCTCGTACCGGCATCTTGCCATTCGGCCAGAAGAATGGGGAGATCTGTGCCTCCGAGTAATCCTGACGAGGAACGAGCTGGTTGAGAGTAATCAGTTGCATGGGATACGTCACGAACTTGAGAGCGTGCTGCAGTCGGCGCGGCTGATTCCATGAGAGGTAATGCGCAAGCACCCAGGAGAGCACGACTACTCCGATTCCGACGAACCCCCAGAAAATGCCCGCACTGCTCTGATTGTCCGTGCCCATGACAATGTGGTTCATGTTGCGGGTAAATCCCGTCATGACTACCAACGTGACATGGACAACGAGGAAGCCCAGAAACCCGAGCATGTTCAGGAAGTGGATTGATCGGGCCGACTGCCTGCCGCCGAACAGGCGCGCGTACCACGGGAAATGATTCACCACAGCAGGAGACATGGCGATTCCCGTCAGAATCGCCAGCGGACCGAAGACGAAGAACACGCTGAAATACGCAAGCTGCTGCAGGGAGTTGTATCCATAAAACCCATTCGGTTCTGCCGGCATGTGCAGCGTGGCGTAGTGCACAAAGATATTCCATCCCTGCAGAAGCACGACCGAAGAGGTAGGCACGATGCGCCGCCACTGTTCGGTATCGAAGAGCATGATAGCGAAGAGAATTCCCGTCACGATGAATCCGTGGACGTTGATGAAGTGCCAGACTCGTGCGATGCCGATGGTGTGTCGATACCCCGGCGTGCCGACCAAAGGCGAGATATACCGGGAGTCGTCCTTCGCGGTCCACAAATGGTCCCGAGGAACAGGAAGTGGCGTGAACCGAATCCATTCGCTGCCTGGTGTGCAGTCATCATTGAAGTAGAGCCTTGGATGATCCATCAGGATAGACAGTCCACTGCGAATCAGCATCATCACAAAAAAGAAATTGAAGAAGTGGCAATATCTAACCCACAGCGGAAATCCGTGGGGCCCCGCGGTGTTCGTCATCTGCGAAACTTCAGGAACTGTGGGCAGACCTGAAAGGGCAACTTCTATCCATGCGACCACAAGCACCGCGATCACGATGGTGGCGATACCGATGAGAATGGAAGGACGTACCCAGATTCGAAACCGGCGGTCTTCTGGGACATGCACCGCGCGGTGTGCTACATCGAAATGAACCATAAATACGTAGATTCGAAACGAGGTGAATAGTTTGTGCGGGTGAACTGCCTCGTCGCCGAAGCCGAGTGTCAGGGCAACATCATCTATCGTATTACGATACACTAAAAGAGGGGCGACGATGGACTACAAATTCGTTAGTGACCTGTTGGCTACGGCAGAAGTTCCCAAAGAAAATATCCATAGCCAGGTGCTGCAGAAAGACGATGTGAACATCACGCTCTTTGGGTTCTCGGCTGGCAGGAGCTCTCGACTCATTCGGCTCCTACTCCGGCCATCCTCCGCATTCTTAAGGGTGAGGCGGACATAACAATCGGAGAAGACGTTCAGGAGGCAAAGGCAGGTTCCTTCGCGTACATGCCGCTGGTGCTGCCACATGCTATGACCGCAAAGACTCCGACGACGATGCTCCTGGTTCAAATCAGGGCGCTAAAGAAATCGTGGCTGAGATCTGCTTGTTTCGCAGAGGTGGAGCAATCGATGAGAAAAGCAACCGAGGCCTTAGAACGAGAGCACAGAGTGATCCAGAAAGCGGTAGCCGTCATGGCACAAATCGTCCCCCAACTTGAATTCCGTCACGCAGTCAGCGCAGAGGTCCTGAGGGACCTGTTGCAGTTCATGCGAGAATTCAGCGACCAATGCCATCATGGAAAAGAAGAAAGCTTCTTCTTCCCGTATCTGGAGAGTAAGGGCGTGCCATCGACTGGCTGCCCACTGTCAGCCTTGAAAGGCGAGCACGTCAAGTCGCGACAGCTTCTCGACGACCTAAACTCCGCGGCAGCCGCATATATCAACGATGCTGAACGAGGGCGCCTCCCACTCATTCAAGTGTTGCAGAGTCTTGTAGCTCTCTATCCCGCTCACATTTGGAAAGAGGACTATCTGCTATTTCCAATGGCGGACAAGATCCTTTCCGAAAGCGACCAGGAACTTTTATTGAGTCAGTTTGAGAAGGCAGAAGAGGTCCTTGGCACCAACGCTCACGAGCGATTTGAGGCGCTTGCAAACGAACTTTCCGAACGCATCGATCACTGCCCGCAATGTGATCAGCTCGCGAGGCGCGCATGAATCTAAGTTTCAACATCCTTGATCACGCGTTCATCCGCATGCCATGTAAAGCGTGCGGACAGACGTACGAAGTTCCGTTAAGCGACGTTCTGTTGTCGCATACTGTGGTCCGATGTGGCTGCCCCGTTCACCAAGAGACGGAATGTCCACCTCTGTTCCAAATTCGACTACTCGACCGTGAACCCATCGAGACGCTTAGTTCAGCCTGGCATCAACTCGCCGACCGAGCGAATTTGGACGGCGGAGAACTTGTGTTGCGAGAAGGCGACCCATCTGAGCACAAGGGCCAATGCGACACTAACCCACACACAACCACCTCCCAAAAGCCTCACGCTGCGGACGGGAGAATACGCCAACCGGTGCCTACCTCGGGGGTTTTACTGACCTTCGATCTCGCCAAGGAGGTTGGGCGGTTGCTTTCGGAGCAGCCGTGGCAAGCCGAACACACGGCAAACACGATCGCCAAATATCCAGACTTGCGGGTTGTACTAGTTGCCCTCAAAGCTGGAGGCCGTCTGCACGAGCACCGGACGGCAGGCCGGCTTTCGATCCAGACGCTCTCAGGCGAGATCGACGTTCATGTTAACGGCAGAACAGTCGAAATGCATGTCGGCAGTCTGCTCACTCTGGAGCGCGATGTCATACATGATGTTGAAGGAAAGACCAACAGTGTCTTCCTTCTTACGATTGCCTGGCCAGGGTAGGTATTCTGCGGTGCTCGAACTCGTAGAACAGGCACAGGCCGAAACCGCGATGAGGAATGCCGCAGACAAGTCCCGTATGTCGGCATATTCAGACCGGATGGTCGGGGTCCGCAAATCGACCGGCAGCTAAGCATCTTGTAAAAAACCAGGCATTCATGCCGAGTATTCATTCGTGGAGGCGAAAGTCGTATTCTCCATATCAGTTCGTTTAAGTTGCAAGGAACCAATGCAGAGTCCGTTCACTGTGAGCGAAATCCTACTCTGTTCCATGAGCTTTTCGCGAGCGAGGTGAGGTGGGTCGCAGTCCAGACGATGAACGATTCTCCTTTGAAGTTCGCCGAAGTTGATCTTCACTCATCTTGCCGTTTAGCCAAGGCAGCGATGCGGCGAAGCATCCCGGCAAATATCCAGCGATGGACGGGAAATAGCGCGTACCAGTAGATCAAGCCCCACAGCCCTGCGGGATCGAAGATGGCAGTCTGCCGAACGGTTGATCCTCCGGATTTAGGCTCGACTTCGAATTGAAGCCACGCCCGGCCCGGGACTCTCATCTCGGCGGCAAGGCGGAGGCGTCGGTCTGGCTCAAACGCTTCGACTCGCCAAAAATCAAGCGCATCCCCGACCGACAAGTGCTCAGGATCACGACGGCCCCGTCGCAATCCCACACCACCCAAGAGGACGTCCAGGGATCCGCGAATCCACCAAAGGAAGTTAGCGAAGTACCAGCCGTTCTTGCCGCCAATCCGACGAATGGGCGCAAAGGCGGCTCGGGGCGGAACCGCAACCTCGATAGCCCGGGAATCAACAATCCTGGTTCCGAAACGAGCACCACCCCAGGTGGGAGGTTCACCGGAAGAAGAAAACGCGTCTGACCATCGCGTTTCGGCAAATTCGTGGTCTTCATGGATGAGGGAACGAGTGATCGCTTCCCGTATTCCCTTAGGCTTGATGTCGAAGACCGCAAGCGCGCTCTGATTCCTGACGACGGTTGGGTTGCGCAGGCTATCCACCAATATGCGACCGACGCGAGCATAGATGGGAGTGACTAATCCCAACCATAAACTCGAAAGGTGCGGTGTGAGAACCGGCACGGGAATCATCCATCGACGCAAATGGCATTGCACGGCGTACTCCTGCATGATCTCGCCGTAGCTGACTTGATCGGGACCACCAATCTCGAATATCTCTCCCTCGTTAATGGGCAACTCTAAGGCTTGCAAGAGATAGGCAATCACGTCTTCGATCGCAATCGGCTGGGCTTTGACGGCCACCCAACGCGGGCAGATCATCACCGGCAGGCGCTGGACCAAAGCGCGAATCATTTCAAAGGACAGGCTGCCTGAACCAATGATGATCGAAGCCCTAAACTCGATGACCGGAATTCCAGAAGTACGAAGGATGTCGGCAACTTCGAGTCGACTGCGGAGATGAGCCGATAACGAAGGATCCTTTTCCCCCAGGCCACCGAGGTAAATGATGCGACGGATGCCAGCTTCACTAGCAGCCTCGGCGAAATTACGAGCTGCCTGCCGGTCTTGTTCTTCAAACTTGTTAGGCGAACCCATGGAATGAACCAGGTAGTAGGCACAGTCCATTCCAGACAGAACGGCTGGAAGAGATGCCCGGTCCAGGCAGTCTCCCTGTACAACTTCGGTGTTGGCAGCAACGCGTGACTTCAGAAATTCCGGGTGGCGCGCTAAACAGCGGATCGGCAATCCACGCTGCTCCAGAGCCTTGAGCAAGCGCCCACCCACGTAACCGGTAGCTCCCGTCAGCAAGACCGGAGATGGGCGGCCAGGATCGCCTGCAAATTGCATGGTCCTTTGAACCTCATCACTACATTAGAAAAATCGAGCGCACCCAGAGTCCAACGAAGCCCGGCTTCTTGCTTGCATTTATGCCAAATAGAATTTCAGCGTTTCAGGAGAACCGAACAGAAATTGGCCCAGATTCCTGTACGTGCGCTTCTTTCGGCTACTTGTTTCTACGCCTCTGGAATCGAGGTTTGCCTTGCAGGCATCTTCTGCCAAACCATTACAGACTTCCAGCATTAATCATCATTCCGCCATCGATGAAATGAGTGGAGCCCGTAATATAAGAGGCCTGATCCGATGCAAGATATAGAGCAAGCTGCGCGACTTCCTCAGGTTTGCCCCATCTGCGAAGGGGAATTTCCGCAAGAATCGCGTCATTTAGCTTCGGATTTCTTTCTACGTCCAAGTCAATTGGCGTATAAATCGCTCCGGGACCGATGTTATTGACGGTAATCTGGTACGGCGCGAGTTCCACCGCGATGGTCCGCATCAGCATTCGCAAGCCCCCTTTGGTGGCGCAATACGGAGCGTTCGTCGGCATGGGGAGATCTTCGTGGATCGACGAGATGTTGATGATCCTGCCGCCCTTTCCTTGTTGAATCATCTGCCTGGCTGCAGCTTGCGCACACAGAAATGGTCCGGTTAAGTTCACGGCGACGATCTTCTGCCACGTTTCGATCGGATAATCCACGAAGGCGATCTTCTTCTCAATTCCGGCATTGTTCACAAGAATGTCGAGTTGGCCATATGCCGCGATGGTCTTTTCAATCAGATTGTTCACGTCAGCCGGCACAGATACGTCGGCTTCCACACCCGTCGCCTTTCCGCCAGCCTTTTGAATCTTGCCGATGGTTTCCGCAGAAATCTCGGCTTTGCCTACATAATCGACCACCACTGAAGCTCCATTGGCGGCATAAGCGATTGCGATTGCCTGTCCGATCCCGGTTCCAGCCCCGGTGATTACTGCGACTTTATTCTCCAGAGTCATCTGTGCCTCGTAATAGCATCTGATGCAGAGAACATGGACACGATCAAGAAATGCGCAGCTTTGGGGTGGTGATTGCGAAATCCAGGGCGACGTTCAATTTTCAGGTCGAAGCTAATGGCCGCTAGGACAGCATGGTACGTGCTGCGAGAGCACTGGTTCCTTTACGTATTCGAGGGACTGGAGCTTTCCATCTTCATGCTCTCGGCCTGCGCCTTCACCGTGTTTCTGTTCGCTCCGTCCGCGGCCATCGTTCAACTGGTTCCCAGTGCGATCGAGCGCCGGGCTTTCATGGGGATTGCCATGGGATTGACGGCCGTCCTCATCATTCATTCGCCGATGGGCAAACGGTCGGGAGCTCACTTCAATCCGGCAATCACGCTGAGCTACTTGCGCTTAAAAAAGATCGCGGTCCCTGATGCGGTGGGATATGTCATAGGGCAATTCTTGGGCGGCGTGTTCGGGGTTTGGGTCGCCAAGCTTTTCTTCGGTACCCGGCTGGCCGATCCGAAAGTGGACTATGCGGTGACAGTACCCGGAAGATACGGGACCTCCGCCGCCTTCTTCGCAGAGCTCTTCATGTCCGCGCTTCTGATGGCCGCGGTGCTTTGGATGTCGAACCGGCCCGCACTGGCA
Source organism: Terriglobia bacterium (assembly GCA_032252755.1). Classification (NCBI taxonomy): domain Bacteria; kingdom Pseudomonadati; phylum Acidobacteriota; class Terriglobia; species Terriglobia bacterium. The sequence goes on along the minus strand of JAVUPY010000076.1, from coordinate 8,740 downwards.
AAACACACCAGTTCCACGGTCGGCAGTCTGATCGCCTTCTACATTCTCGTTTTTGCCCCGGTATCCGGGTTCAGCATCAATCCTGCGCGGACCTTGGGCTCGGCAGTCTTTGCCCAAGTTTGGACGTCTGAATGGCTCTATTTCGTAGCACCGCTTGGCGGCATGTTGGGCGTCGCGGAGATCTATTCCCGAGTCGTCGGGACGAACGCTATCTTTTGTGCCAAGCTCCACCCCGACCCTCGGTATCTGTGCCCGTTTCGCTGCCATTTTCCTGGTCATTCGCACGATCGTGGAGCGGTCGCTAACAGCGAGGTTGTCGAGGGCATTCGCCGCATCTAAATCTCCATGGGTTCGCATTATGACGTGATTGTCATTGGCACCGGCGCCGGTGGGGGCCCGCTCGCACTTCAACTGGCGAACGCGGGCAAGAAGATCTTGGTCCTCGAACGTGGTCCGTTCCTCCCGCAGGAAAAACTGAACTGGGATACGCAGGCGGTTTTTCTCGACAATCGCTACCATACCAAAGAGACCTGGCAGGACATTCATGGAAAAGAGTTGCATCCGCAGCAGGCGTATTACGTTGGAGGACAGACCAAGGTATTCGGCGCTGCGATGTTCCGCATGCGGGCGCAGGACTTCGGATTAGTGCGTCACAAGGGGGGGATCTCTCCGGCTTGGCCCATCAGCTATTCCGAACTCGAACCTTATTACACGCGGGCCGAGAAGTTATTCGAAGTTCACGGGGACCTCGGCAGCGCCCCGTCGGTTCCCGGAGGCTACGGCAGCTCCTACGATCCCACGGAGCCATTCCACTCGGAAAAGTATCCTTATCCGTCACTCTCTAACGAGCCTCGCATGCAATCCATTGAAGACTCCGTGCGCCGTCTCGGAATTCACACATTTCCAATCCCGCTTGGATTGAAACGTGACGAGGCCGATCCTCTTAAGTCAAAGTGTGTGCGCTGTGACACCTGCGACGGCTATCCGTGCCTGGTCCATGCCAAGTCGGACGCTGACATCAACTGCATACGACAAATCCTTGACCTGCCTAACGTCACGCTTATGACGAATTCCCGCGTGGTCCGTCTACTGACGAGCGCCACGGGGAGAGCCGTGAGTAGCGTCGAAGTCATCCACTCGGGAGCAGATGCAGGAACAGCTACATATTCGGCAGACATCTTCTGTCTGTGCGCAGGAGCCATCAATTCCGCAGTGGTATTGCTTGCCTCTGCCAATGATAAGCATCCCAACGGGCTGGCCAACGCCTCGGATCAGGTCGGGCGTAACTTTATGTACCATCAGGCGGACGCTCTGCTTGCACTTTCGACCGAGCGCAACGAGGACGCCTACACAAAGACCTGGGGTACGAACGACTTCTATTTCCAAGATTCGGATCCTACCTATCCTTTTCCATTGGGGCAAGTGCAGCCCGTAGGGAGCTTTCACTACGAGATGATGAAGGGAGAGGCGCCACCGTTGACACCCGATTTTGCGTTGGTAGGCATGAAGCATCATGCCGTTCCGTGGTGGTTGACGACCGAGGATCTTCCCGATCCGAATAATCGAGTTACGATTCGAAATACAACCCCGCTCGCGGTGGAGAATCGACAACCAGGGCTTGCGGGATCGCACCCCTCCGGAGATACGGGACGTACAAACGAATCTGAGCCGGTGTCCGATCACGCCCCCATGCGCATTCAACTTTCTTACACGCCAAACAACGTTGAAAGTTTCGATCGGCTCAAGGACCGGTGGGTCGATGTATTGAAGCGGGCCGGACATGCCAGTACATCCGTGCCGCTGCATGCTTATTTCAAGAAACGGATTCCCTTGGAAGGCGTAGGACACCAGAATGGCACGTGCCGCATGGGAACCGACTCGGCCTCAAGCGTTCTGGATCCCTACTGCAAGGCACACGATCTCGACAACCTCTATGTCGTCGACGCATCGTGTTTTGTTTCGGCGAGCGCGGTCAATCCATCTTTGACAATCATCGCCAATGCCTTGCGCGTGGCAGACCACCTTTTGGCGGAACGCCTGACTTAGTAAACGGTTTGACGATGTTGTAACTGAGAAGTCGTCCTGTCGCTCCCAATCGACGACTGCGATACAGCGGGATGAGGCCACCTCGAATCAACCGGACGCAGCCGAGACTTACAGTCGCGCCAGCAGTAGACGCGAAGAATATGGCAAAACTACAAGTTGAACCAGCTTTAGCGATTTCTGTCTTCCATATCCACCGTGGCTACTGTTCTTTGCAGCCGCACTTCACGTTGAATCGATAGAAGGTCCGCGGTTCATATGCGGAGCGATTGAGCATCCCGCGATTGCCTGTTGCCGCATGTGTCATTGAGACCTTTATTCTCCTACATTGCGCCTTGCCTATGCCCATCAAAGCAGAGCCGAATAAGCGCACCATTTAGTACCGTTTGGGCTGATGATAGTGAGCAGTACGAACCAAGCGATACTCAGGATGGTCCGGTAGGGGGGTGTCAACCTTACCAAGAACCCAAAGAGGCCTGTAGCCCAAATGATGATCGTCACGAGGGGATAAGGGTCCAGAGGCCGCTGACGACCCCGACATTTCTGCCGAACAGCTTTATGCTGCTGGTGCTAATCCTCTTTCGGGGTCCTTCTACGCTTCTGATTGCAGGCACAAATCCCAGCAGCACGCCCGTCAATGCCGGGACAGGCTTTGGTACTGCATCCAGTGACTGAAAGCAATCCAGCCCAAGAGAAGAACAAATGTCGTGTTTATGTAAACCGCAATTCCAGCAAACGCGCCGATCTTTCAAGACCATTTCATTGCCATGTCCTCCTTCAGAAATCCAGGCCCCACAAACAGAAGAGTGGGGCCCGGCTCGGGTCAGCGGCTCATCTCCGAAGCCACCAGCAGATTGTTCTTTACGCTGAACACTCCTGGGACAGAGCTGGCCTGTGTGTGGGCCATCTGCTTATCCAATTTGCTATCGACAACACCGTGAAGCTCGACATTGCCGTTTTCTACCACAATGCGAATCGGCGCCTGTGGATCAATGGCGTACTTCTGCAGTGAAGAGCTGCCATAGATAGCGCGAGCCAGCGCGATACGCAGACGGTCATCGAAGTTCGAAGTGGGTGCCACCTCGATTTCATCGATCACATCTTTCACCCCGGGCGTGGTCTCCACGACGGCAATGGCTGAGTCCCGGTCCGGGTAATCCCGCACCTTGCCTCCGACCGTTGCAATCCCGTTTTCGACACTCAAGGTCAGATTGTTAAAGACAATCCCATACCCAACCCGGTCGTAGCGCAGTTTGTTCGAGAGCTGATCGCGCAGGATCTCATCGTGAACACTGCTCGCAACCTGAATGTGGTTGCGCACACCGTCAACGTTCTGGATCTTGCGCACCCGCTTCTCGGCATTGACCTTGTCGATGTAAAGCTCTACGCTGCCTTTCAAGGTCACAATGCCGTCTTCTACCGTTGTAGTGACATCTTTGAATTTGTCACGCTTTCCAAGCTCTTCTGACGCCTTGGCTTGAATTTGCTGGTCATAGCGACCTTGGCCTTTTTGTTGCGCGCTGACCGGTAAGGCAAGCGCAAGAAGTAACATCCACATCGCAATCTTTTTCATGATCGTATTCCGTTCTTTCCTAAATTTTGATTTTGGTTGAGGGGGTGAGTGTGGGTCCCGCACACCCACCCTCGTTGTTGCCTGAGGCGCTTAACGCGCTACTGGTTCCGCCGCGAGTTCGTGCATACGCATCCGGGCTTCGTGGTAGTCGATGATGGTGTCCACGTGCCGATACAGCTGGTCTGCATCGCTCCATATGCCATGCAAGTTATCCCTGTACTCGGCGTTCGAGATACTTCGCCGGTCTTCGTTCAGCCAGTTGATGGCGTTCTCCACACGCTGAGCTATGTCTTCAAGGTGAGGTCGGGCAGCTTCAATGGCTTTCTCCTGGAACAACGTCGCCTCGGACTTCATCCCTTCGAGCTCCGTCAACCTCTTGCCCAATTCATTGACCTGCTCCTTGATGAGGTTGAGCTTGTCGGCGTGGGTCTGCCAGCTGAGTTTGGTGTTGCGCCTTTTCGACTCCAAAATTGCGGCGTCGCGTCGAGTTTCAATGGCCTTGCTCTCGAACGCAGCAAGCATGTCGTCAATCTTCGCGACCTGCGAGATTTCGCCCATCGGCGGCTCAATCACGCGGTCAATAACATGAATGACGCCGTTCGTGGCCGAAACGTCGGTCTTCGTAACTCTAGCGTCGTTCAGGCGTACCACACCTTTCAGAACGCTGATACGAACTTCGTGCCCGTTCACGGTCTTGGCCGACGTGAGCTTGGCTACATCGCTCGCGGGGACTCGTCCGGGAAGCACGTGATACGTCAGGATTGAGCGCAGCTGTTCCTTGTTTTCCGGCTTCAGGAGGACTTCAAGTGCTCCCGGAGGCAAGTTATTGAATGCCTGGTCGGTCGGGGCAAGAACCGTAAACGGTCCCGGTCCTTTCAGGGTGTCAACCAGGTCTGCGGCCTTCAGGGCCTTGGCAAGGGTGTTGAACGATCCGGCTTGGACAGCCGTATCAACGACGTCCTGCGGGGTGTGGCCGGCGAATGCGCTGATGCTGAACAGGGCAATCGCCACAACAACCATGTAAAGTCTGTTCATAGAGTGTCTCCTTGTAATCAGGCGTTTGCTGTTGCGCTATCGCCTTCTCAAGTACTCACCCTAGGATTGGAGAACAAATTTGTCTAATAGATGTTTTGGAACTGATACATCGGATTAAACGATGTGTGTCTAAAAGTGTTTCCGCCGGTGGCGCGCCGGATTAGCAAAGAGCTTTTCGCGCGCTGCTTCGGAGATAGTAAGAACGGCGGGATGCTTCAGTTTCCTTTCGGCAGAGATCGCGTAGAAGCGCTCAACAATGGAATCGATGCGACCGATGGAAACGACCCGGTATTGTGCCCGAATCTCATTTTCGATCGCGGTTGGACCGGCAAAGATTCCCGCGCCAGCCTGCCCGAACGTGGTCATGAGCGCCCTGTCCTTAAATTCGCCTATGATGACGGGCCGGATGTTATTCGACTCGAACCACTGTTCCAGCGGACGTCTCAAACTCGATTCGTGCATCGGTAACAGGAACGGTGCCCCATCCAAGCATTTTGGAAAGTTCTTCCGGTAACGGGCTCCTAGTCTCTGGGCTGCAAATAACGTGGCCGTTGAGGTTCCGAGCAGATGGTTGTAGGCTTTCACGGGAACTGTGGGAGGAAGCGGTGCATCCGACAGCACGATATCGATCCGGTGTTCGGCGAGTTCCGCCAGTAGATGCTCCGGCGGGCCTTCGTCACAGACAATCTGCACCGGTTCTGGCATTTGCAACGCCGGACGCAGAACGCGGTAGGCGATCAGTTTCGGAATCAAGTCTGAAACCCCGGCAAGCAGCCTTAACGGGCGTCCTCTAGGCCGGCCTTTCAAGACGTCCTGCAATTCTCGACCAATGCCAAAGATCTCGTCGGCATAGCGATAGACAACCTGGCCGACGTCGGTCAGGGCAAGCCCTCGTCCCTGTTTTACAAACAGCTTCTCTCCGACACTTTCTTCTAATAGCCGCAATTGCCCGCTGATGGTCGGCTGCGCTAGCCGGAGCTTCTCGCATGCGCGAGCGATACTGCCCTCTTTGGCGACAGTCCAGAAGTACAGGAGGTGATGATAGTTGAGCCATTCCATGCTTCCACTCTACATCGGCTTAAACGATCCGTCAGTACGGAACTATCTATTTGTCGATGGATTGGATAGCCCCTATTGTGAGCACGTGAAGTTGCTTTGCGGAGGGATGACGAAATGAAACTGCGATTAGTGGCTCGCGGAATCGAACTTACTGCAGATCTGAAAGACTACATTAGAAGGCGCATCCACTTCGCCTTGGGGCGATTTGCGGGAAGAATCAAGTTTATTTCTGTCCGGCTGGCTGACCTGAATGGCCCTCGTGGCGGTGTCGACAAGAGTTGCGAAATCCGAGTGGATGTTGGACTTCGTCAGGAAGTGATGGTTTGCGAACGGCATGAGAACATACATGCAGCAGTCGCGTTCGCCGTGGCAAGAGCCGATCGAGCAGTACAGCGACAAATAGAGTCGGCCAATACTGAAAGATATAGGGACCGCTTCGACAGTTGAAGTCGGTGATAGCAGCCAACATGTTCGAATTGAAAGAGTATCTCGAGCAAATGACTGCGCGAGAAAGGGATCGAATGTCCAAATCTTGGATCAGCTGGGTCGTGTTCCTTGCAATCTGTTTTCTTGCCGCTGCAATCGGTTCGTGGTTCACGGCGGACTCGGTAAAGACCTGGTATCCCACCCTTGCGAAACCGTTGGGCACTCCTCCTGCTTGGGTATTTGGGCCGGTGTGGTCCATCCTCTATTTCCTCATGGGCACTGCCGCTTGGCTGGTATACCGTCACCGCCCGATCGCAAAGGTTACCGTCGCGCTCACGCTCTTCGTTGTTCAACTCGCACTCAACGCGACATGGTCGTTCGTGTTCTTTGGGCTACGGCAGCCAGGGCTGGCACTGCTCGAAATCCTTCTTCTGCTGGCTGCGATTGTCGCCACGATGAAGTACTTCGCTCATGTCTCCCGGTTGTCCGCGTGGCTGATGATGCCGTATCTCGCATGGGTTCTATACGCCACCTTTTTGAACTTTGGTATTTGGCGGCTTAATAGAGGTGCTCCCTGACGCTGAAATCCAACACGAATACGATCAGGCAGCTTTCGATCTTCGAGTAGACGTCTAGCCCTGCCGCCAATGCTAGTCCGAATCTGTGTATCTCAGTCCGTTAGCTTCAGCTCGGAGTTCTCTGTCTCGTGTGAGTAGCGTCACCGCAATTGAAATTCAACTGATCGACAATCCCTAGAATAAGCATCTCGGGTCGGCCCCTTGTTTGACAGGCAATGCACTCAGTCAGGGAGGGTTGTCATGCAACGACTCGCTTTCTTATTTGCGCTCATTGTCATCCCGGTCAGCTACCTGCTTTCGTCATCCGACAACATACAAGTGAACGCCGAGGCATTGAAGCTCTTTGGACCGCTTCCCGCAGTAATGAGTTCGGCCGACAATCCAGTAACCGACGCAAAGGTGAAACTCGGAAGAATTCTTTACTACGATCCTCGACTGTCAGCGAATCAGAAGATTTCTTGTAATACGTGCCATCCACTTGACGCCTTTGGCGCCGAATCAGAGCCTGTTTCCACCGGCCATAAAAATCAGAAGGGAACCCGCAATGCGCCCACTGTCTACAACGCTGCGGGGCACTTTGTGCAGTTTTGGGACGGCCGTGCCCCCACAGTTGAAGAGCAGGCGAAAGGCCCCATTACGAACCCCGTTGAAATGGCTATGCCCTCGCATGCAGCGGCCGTTCAAGTGATCCGGTCCATGCCGGAGTACGTTGCACTCTTCGAGGCGGCCTTCCCCCACGAGAAGGACCCAATCAATTACACCAATATGGCGCTGGCTATCGGGGCGTTCGAGCGCGGACTTGTAACACCGTCGCGATGGGATGCCTTCCTCCAAGGCGAATCGTCCGCGCTGACGGACGCCGAAAAGACCGGTTTCAACACCTTTACGGCGATGGGCTGTCAGTGGTGCCACTATGGTCCTTATGTCGGCGGATCGGAGTGCCAGAAGCTAGGTGTTGTGGAACCGTGGCCCGGGCAGACTGATCAAGGTCGATACCAAGTCACGAAGGAAGAAACCGACAAGATGGTCTTCAAGGTCCCCTCACTGAGAAACATCAAGAAAACGGGACCATACTTCCATGACGGCTCGGTCTCCACGTTAGACCAGGCAATCCGGAACATGGCAGTTCACCAGCGCGGAGTTACGGTCACGGAGGCACAAGTGAAGTCGATTGAAGCTTGGATGGATTCACTGACGGGCCAGGTTCCGAAGAGCTACATCAAACGTCCGCAACTACCGAAGAGCACATCGCGAACACCACGCCCGAGCGGTGAGTAATTTCTGGCAGGCTGACTCGGGACACAATTAACAGGTGCGTCTTCCTAGCGGAACTGTCTCACTGGAACACTCTGTGAAAGAAAAGCAATGGGGCATGGAGATCGTTGGGGGTGCAGGAAGCCTCGCTACATAGATTCATCATCTTCGCGGGGTCCTGCTCGTCCTCACACAGCTGTTTTGCCTGACCGACCCGCACCATGAGTTCTTCTTAGCCCCTGACGGAACTGCTGGATTACGAACACCACGTTGGTCAGGTCTACTCAGCACGTACCAAAGACAGCCACACACCTGCTGTGTGGGAGCAGGAACATTAGAGCGCCTAGTCTGGCTGCTTGAACTTCTAGAACAGCACCTGCCGAAACCGTTACCAGAGATGCGGACGAAAAATCCTGTATATCTCGATATTGAGACTGAAGGTCGGCAGTCCGAAAATGGACAGGCAGCCAAGCACCTGGTGAAAAACCAGGCATTCGTGCCGAGCGATTCAGATGTAAACGTCTGACGTGGAGACTCGTGCGAAATTGCGAGGCCCCCATTTCCCCGAACCGAGAAAGAGTCCACTTCTAAAATTTAGGCGGAACCTTTTCGGCGGTGATCTGCGAAAGTCGCGCTTGGGGAGACCGCCGCCGCAGGTTGCCGGCCCGGAACTGATTGTCAGGACAGAGCACAGGAATGTTGACCCACGGATTCCCGTGCGACCATAGCACTAGCTCCTTTGGGAAGGAAGAGATGTCGGCATAGATCGCTT
>JAVUPY010000075.1 GCA_032252755.1 Terriglobia bacterium | reverse complement strand
CGCTCGCGTCCACTCCTGCCCGGCAAACTTCTCCACCGGCTGCCGAAACATCTGCGCCGCCATCTGCCGCGACTCCGCCGACATCTCCGACGACGCCAGCCTCTTATCCTGCGGACACATCAACCCATCCGCCAGCGCATGAAAGTACGCCTTCTGCCCATCCAGCGGACGCTCGCACACCGTGCACCGGTCCAACTCCGGCAGAAATCCCATCAGCCTGACCATCCACAGGTCGAAATACGTGATCGGCATCCAGATATTCCCGACCGGCAGATTCTGCAGCACCGCCCACGCCAGCCGAAACACCGTATCGTTGGCCTCGCGATCCGGCAGCAACTCGTCCAGCATCTCGGCGACATGCCCCAACGCAACTGCCCTGGGATAATCGACCTCAGTCGACAACGGCGAGAGCAGCACATCGCACGAATCGATCCGCGCCAACTCCTGCCGCTCTTTATCTTCCCAGTAAACCCGCACGCACGTCAGCGGCTCCAGGCTCCCGCCAAACCGCCGCCGAGACTTCTTGGCCGACTTCGCAACTCCCTTGACCTTCCCCTCAGCCCGCGTAAACACCGTCACCAGCAGATCGGCCTCGTGCACCGGATACGTGCGCAGCACAATCGCCTCAGACTGCTTCAACGGCATGGCTTCACCTGTTTTGGTGCCCATATCTGCCGCAGTTAGCAGATGTGGGCACACCACGCTTTGGAGCGCCGGCGTCTCGCCAGCCACGAGAAACTGAACAGAGCCAGGGAGTAGCGGCCAGAAAGATGATTCTAACGAACGCAAAGGGCAGAGGGCAAAACACAATTGGAGCGCCGGCGTCTCGCCGGCCCATAGCGACGCGAAGCGTCGTCCTCACTTCACCTGCAAAGCACTTCCTAAAGCATAAAGGCGCGCCTGCGCGCGCCTGAATACCATCTCTAACCGAGATCCTATCTTCCGAAATACTTCGCGTTCCTCTCGGTATACTCTTTCCACTTCTCCGGCAGATCATCCAGCGCGAAGATCGCCGACACCGGGCACACCGGCACGCACGCCCCGCAGTCGATACACTCCACCGGGTCGATATACAGCATCTCTTCCGTCGCGAACTTATCGGAATCTTTCTTCGGGTGGATGCAGTCCACGGGGCACGCGTCCACGCACGCCGTGTCCTTCGTACCAATACAAGGTTCTGCAATTACATAAGCCATAGTTGTGTCGTTACCTTCCCCAGGAGGTTCGTGAGCGGTGACTTAACAGGAGATTCTAGCAAAACCGCCAAGTACCCGCGAACCCAAATTCCACCCAGCCCGCTCCACCCCGCCTTCTACTGCCAAAATCCGGCTCCGAACTGCTTTATGTAGGCCCAGCCGCCCTCGGCTGGGCGGGCACAACTCGCCTATCGCTTCCGCCTTTGACTTTGTTTTTCGGTTCTGCCCTCTACCGTCTGCCCTGTTTTGCCGTTTTTCCCTTTGCCGTTTTCTCTCCCTGTGGCTTTAGGCTTTTCATTCGTCATTTCGACATTCGACATTCGTCATTCGTCATTTCCGCATCGTCCCCCATTCCCACTGCGTCGAATGCCAATAGGCTCTCCAATGTCCACTAACCCACAATTCTTCCTTCGCACCGCTTGCCCGGCTGACATTCCCGCGCTGCACGACTTAATTGCCTGCTCGGTTCGCGGCCTCATGACGGGTTCCTACACCGAGCAGCAGTTGGAGGCCTCTCTCGGTCTCTGGCTAGGCGTGGACTCGCAGTTGGTTAACGACGGTACCTACTTCATCGTCGAGACCGAGGACAATGGCACGCGCGTTCTCGTGGGTTGTGGCGGATGGAGCGGGCGCAAAACTCCATACGGCAGCGATCATCGCCCCGGACGCGAAGACGCTTTACTCGATCCAGCCACCGACGCCGCCAAGATCCGCGCCTTCTTCGTCCATCCCAACTGGGCCCGACGAGGCATCGGAGCCCTCATCCTCGACCACTGCGAACGCGCCGCCCTCGGCGCCGGATTCCGCCGCTGCGAAATGGGAGCAACCCTGAGCGGCGTCCCCTTCTACCGCAGCCACGGCTACCAATCCGCGGAACAGATCGAACTGCCCCTGCCCAACGGTGACACACTTCCAATTCTCAAGATGGTTAAAGACCTGGCTGTTTCCGACACCAATCGCCAGTAGTCGCAAACTGGCGAGAATTGGCGAAAACAAGGCTATCGCAACCTATCCATCCACTCCCGATAGATTACGCTATGCCGATTTTTCACTCACTATCGCGCCCAATGACGTTTCGTGATCACCGTAGCAGAAGCTGCGAATATCAAACTCCACACCCCCGGCGCACACAAACGCAGCACGATGATGAACTCCGAAGTGAACACGGCTCGAGAGTACCGCCACCACCAAGCAGCCGCATGACGAAGAACAACTATGCCAGCCAGAGTGAAGCCTACAGCGCATAGCACACCGATAATTGCCCAAGGCCACCGCCAATGGCTGTTTCTCCACAACCGTGATTCAATCGTAACTCCAGCCAGCCACCACCACGACACGTACGCAGGGAACAGAACAAAGTAGTGTATTGGGGAGTACAAATGAAGAATTCGTGTAATCGGAATTGCGAACACGTATGCGGGCAGGTTGAGCGCCAGCAGAAGGGTGTCGGGCGTCTGGTATGGCCACAAAGGTGCGCCCGTATCCCAGCCCATGCCCATCGACATAATCACTCGCTGATTGTGAATGTCCCACAACATCAGAGCAGCATCGACAATGCCGAAGCACAGCGGCAGCAGCCATTTATACCGCATTCTCATACTGTTTTAGACATCCGACGTATTCGGATTTGTTCCAAATGAAGTGATAGTTGTCGGTATCAGGCCTTATCACACATTAATCCTACTTATCATTCAGCGCCCATCGTTAACCTTGTGTATTCTCGTTTTGAGAAAATTCCTGTCAAGAGACAAACTTTGTCATTTTCGCCGCAACCCCATCATTCCAATCGAAATATAAATTCCGCCCCGATGTCACAGTAGCCATACCCAACCTGCTATTCTGAAAATAGAGAGACAAAAACAACGGCCGTCCCTAACCGGACGGCCGTTTCTCTTGCCGCTCTCTCAAGGTGGTGCCCTACCCTTGTCGCCCGCAGTTGGCAACAGGGTGGGGTTTTTGCCTTTGCTTTTGTCTTTCGATTTTCCGGTACCTGGTACCCGGCACCCTTTCGCCGTTGCCTTTGCTAATTGCTAATGGCTAATTGCTTCCTGGAGATCTCCATGTCCTTACGGCTCTGCTCCCACATCAAAACCAACGGCATCAAATGCGGCTCGCCCGCACTCCGCCATCACACCATGTGCTACTTCCACTACCAGTGGCAAAAGAGAGACCAGCGCCGCGTCCGACTCGGCGGCCCTGTCGGCATGAACAAGAACAGCGGAATCGAACTCCCGCTCCTCGACGGCCCAGAAGCCATCCTCGTCTCCATCATGGAAATCCAGCGCGGCCTCCTCGACCAACGCATCGAGATCAAAATGGGCACCGCGCTTTTGTACTCTCTCCAACTCGCGCTCCAGGCGCGCATACCTTCCTCCGGCCTGTCGGCCCGCGAACCCGTCCGCGAATGCCCCGAACTCGACATGGACCTGGAAATGGAACGCGCCCGAGCCATGCGCCCCGCCAAAGAAAAATGCGCCGCCTGCCCCAAACAAGACGAATGTTTGTCCCCCCGCAACTGCCGCAAACTCCCCAAAGTCCGCGGCTACCACCGCGTCGGCGACCACCTCGTCCGCGACGCCGATCCCGCCGACGCATCCACCTCACCGTGTCATCCTGAGCGGAGCAGTTTCGCATCATCCACCCAACCTCGTCATCCTGAGCGGAGCTGTTTCGCATCGGAGATGCGGAACTGCGGAGCCGAAGGACCTGCATTCTCCCCAACCGAAGCCACAGCCCTCGACACCACCCCGACCCCTGAGACCGGCACGCACTCGTTCCGTTCTTCCGATCCTCCAATCGTCCGATCCTCGGATCCCTCAAAAACCGCTGCTAACTCCTACGCCAACTGTATTTTGGGATCTAACCCGCAGGCCCACATAGATCTTCCGCCAAAATTTCCGCAACTCATTGAAACCACACAAGTGGAGAACGAGGGGGTGGGTGTTGCTAATTGCTAATGGCTAATGGCTCTCGCCGTTGCGGATTGCAGATGGCGGATGCGATCTCAATGGCCCGATGGCCCGATCGCCCGATGGCACGATCTCAGTACTCCACGATATACCCCGCGATCGCGCTGGCCGCGACCGTCAGCGGCGACGCCAGGTACATCTGGCCCGGGCCGCTGCGTCCGGGGAAGTTGCGGTTCTGGGCGCTGATCACCACCTGGTCCGGACGGGTGGAGACACCGGGGCCGGCATTGATGCAGGCGCCGCACGAAGGCTCGATCACCGTCGCTCCTGCTTTCTCGAAAATCTCGAGATAGCCCTTGCGAACGCAATACTCGCGCGTCTCCTGCGAGCCGAACTGGATATAGAATTTCGTGTTCGCGGCAACGCGTTTGCCTTCGGCGACAGCGTCGGCGAGCACGCGCGCGTACATATCCATGTCCTCGTTCTTGCCCGCGGTGCAGGTTCCGCCATAAGCGATCTCTACCGGAACCGGAGTATTCAGGTCGCGGACGAACTTGCCATTCCCCGGATCTCCCGGAGTCGCAACCATGGGATAGATCTCCGCGGCATCGAACTCGATGACATGCGCGTATTCGGCGCCGGGATCGGAGTGAAGTCCTTCGATCAGCCGTTCGGCTTCCGCGCGCGGCATGTTGCGGCGCGTGACGAGGAACTCGACCACCTTGCGATCCGGAGCGACGATGCCGGTGAAGCCGCCGATCTCGGCCGCCATGTTGGTCATGGTCGCGCGCTCATCGACGCTGAGCTCTTCGATGGCTTCGCCGCTGTACTCGATGACCTTCGCCAGCGCCTTGCCGGACTTGATGTAGTCCATTGCAAGCAGCTTGAGGATGAAGTCTTTCGCCGTAACGTTCGCGCGTCGCTTGCCGCGAATCACGACCTTGATCGACTCGGGCACGCTGACGCGAATGTCGCGGGTGAACCAGGAGTTGAACACATCCGTGGTTCCGATGCCGAAGGCGATGCAGCCGATGGCGCCGACGTGCGGCGTGTGCGAGTCGGAGCCGACGTTGAGTTGTCCCGGAAGCGCGTAGCTCTCGAGCACGATGGAATGGCAGATGCCTTCCGAGCCCTTGCGGTCCTTGAGTTCGCCGTGAAGGCGAATTCCCTGCTTCGCGGCAAAGTCCTGCTGCTTGAGCTTGAGCTGCCCGGCAAGGTCGAGCAAACCCATCTTGCGCTTCTCCTCGGAGATGACGTCGTCGAGAAACGTGAGGTGATCGCGGAAGAAGATGATCGAGTCCTTATCGGTAACCGGTTCGTCCTTGCCGACGAAGTGCTCGTAGAAGATCGCCGCCATCGGCGTTACGTATTCGTGCGAGAAGCGCAGATCGGTGCGCGCGAAGCCAGTATCTCCAGGCTTCACGTAAGGCACTCCGAGTTCCCCTTCAGAGTTGATGAAGTGTCGCGCGAATATCTTCTCGGAGACGTTCATCGGCCGCTTGCCGGTCGTGATCTGCGGCAGTGAAACGCTCTTC
>JAVUPY010000074.1 GCA_032252755.1 Terriglobia bacterium | reverse complement strand
AGGACATGACATTTATCATGCACCCGACCCTTTCGAGTGCATTAGCAGAGGTCGAAGAAGAAGTCGAACAAGCACGGCGAACGGGTGAATGGGAGATTGAGAAGAAACAGTAGTACCGATTGTTTATGGTAAGGCGATTTCTCGTCAACAATCCGTTGAAACTGCTATCATTCCGTTCATTTTTAACGGGACGGTGTGATGCGATTAGGACACGTGTTCACAGTTGGTGTAGCTCTACTTCTGTCGTTACCGCTTGTGGCTCAGGAGCCTCAACCCTCGAAATCATGTATTGCTCCCGGTGAGACGATTTACAAGCCGGGTGTCGATGGCGTGAATCCGCCACAGCCTAAGCCGGACAAGAACGCCAAGAATGCCCCGAAGATTCAAGGGGCGATTTCATTGGAACTGGTGGTGAACGGCAAAGGAAGTGTGTGCAGTGTCAGGGTCTTAGCTGCAACGGACAAAAGCTCCGCGCAGGATACGGCTGATTACATCTCCAAAAATTGGAGCTTCAAGCCAGCTACCAAGAAGGGGAAGCCCGTGGCCGTCGCTTTCACGATGAACTTCCGACCAAACTAGGCTCCATTGATTGGTTACGATAAGCCGATATCTCAACAGCTATGGTCTGAGCGTCGAAAGCAGCAGTAATAAGGCTTGCAACGCTATATACGCCGTAATGGCGGCTCCGACGTACGTGAGTCCTACCTGACCAAAGTTAAGCCCACGCAGGTGCATCGTGGTGAAATCCGTTCTGCCGAACGACCAAAAAAAGGACTTTCCCTTTAGCCGTCTTCGTATGTGAACTGTCGAGAGAGGGACAACTGGCAAGAACATAAAAAAGAACCACAGCGTCGAATCAAACTCCTCGAAGCCGTTCACGTCATCGGCGGCGTAGTTCGACATCCCAAGAAACTGCTTTCCATAGCCTCTTGAACTGAACCCCAAGCGCCCTACCGTGTCTCTCGCCGTAATGCGCTGTAGGTTTCTCTTGAATTTCTGCGCTTGCCCCTGCCGCAGCCCACGCTTTTGAAGTTCAGCGTCGAGAGCGGCCTTCGCCTCTTCTACCAATTCTTCACGGTCAGCGGCTATTCGCAGAAGTTCCTCGTTCGTCAGTCCTTCATAATTGGCTTCGAATGTGGCCTTCGTGTTCACGATGTTCTCCGTCTGGATGTTAATGCTCGTGACGGCAAGAACCAAACGATAGTTGGTGTGAACAGGGCATATCATAATCTATCCAGCTACCCTCAACCAGCAACCCCGGATTGTTTATGAGATGACGATTTTTCGCTCACAATCGCATATCTTAGAATAATCGCATGAAGATGCTCTGGTGCTGGCGCTGTAAAGCGGAAATGCCGATGCTCGATGAAGAGGAGTATTCGCAAGTCACAGCACGGAAGGGCAGCGGTTTGCGCGAGAGGTTTCAACCGATGTTAGAGGAATATGAGCGCATGACGGGCTTTCACGAAGCAAATCCGATGGCGATTTTCCATCATCGCATTTCGCTTTACGGGCCACCCTGCGCACATTGCGGTAAGCCGCTGAGAACACCAACTGCAAAGGTGTGTGGTGCTTGTATGCGTCCCGTTGCTACATAGGTTTGTTGGCGATCTTCCAGCAATTTAGCCTCTATAATCCTCTCATGGGACAGCGAAACGGCCCGTATCGCGAAGAATATCCAATCGGGACGACAGTGCGCATCAAGAGCGCAGATGTGCTTCAGCAGTTCTACAGATCGTGGAAGTTTCACCACCCACTGACAGCCGACCAGCTTGCATTCTTCGGAAGAACAACAACCGTAAAGGGCGTCAGTTTCTATCATGGTGGGGATGAGCTTTACGAACTCGCCGATGTTCCCGGTATCTGGCATGAAGAGCTGATAGAACCTGTCTGAAACCATCTCTCTGCGAATTATGGCGCTCGGATTGTTGGCGTGAACAGGGCTTCCCACGCATTAATCCAATTTATGCTTCAGCACACATCATTAGTTCCCCCTTTCTCGCTTTGAGATAATTCTTGTCAAGAGACAAACTTTGTCATTTTCGCTGCAACTCCTTCATTCCAATCCAAATATAGTTTTCTCCGCGATGTCACAGTAGCCATACCCAACCTGCTATTCTGAAAATAGAGAGACAAAACACCGGCCATCTCTGCCCGTAGCTGAGAACCAAATTCTTGCCATTGCCATTGCCACTTGCCATCGCCAGTTGCGGATGGCGGATCGCGAGCGGCTTGCACCTTGTACCTTGCACCCCGCTCTTACGTCCGATAACTCGCGCTCAAAAATACATTTTTCCTTCGCAAATTCTTGAACCCAGAAGGAGACCAGGCATTTTCAGATTTAAGTTCTTTGCCGCCAGTTCGTTACGCCGAAATTTTCCGCAAGTGACTGAAAAGAGGCCCGATTGAAATAGGGGGGACTACAACGGAACTGCCCCACTCAAGCCCGAAGAAGGCTTGAATGGGGCACCAGAATCCCAAATGCTCAGCGGTCTTACCAGACGCGACAGCGGTGTTCACTGACCATCGGTTGTCCAGCTTTACACGAGAACGCTTTCTCGAATTCCGGCATGTTCACCACCAGGCCGTTGACGCGGTACTTGCCCGGTGAGTGCGGGTCGGTGATGGCGTTGACGCGGAGGTCTTCCGGACGCACGTTCTCGCAGGCCCACTGCGCGTAGCCGATGAAGAAGCGCTGCTCCGGCGTGAAGCCCTGGAGGTCCTGCAGGTGCTGGTTCGCCGTCTGATCCTTCCAGGCCATCCAGGCGAGGATGAGCCCGCCGAGATCGGCGACGTCTTCGCCTTCGGTCAGCTTGCTGTTGATCTTGATGTCGTCGATGACGGTGTAGTGCGAGTACTGGTCGACGATGCACTGCGCGCGCTGGGTGAAGTTCTCGGCATCCTGCTTCGTCCACCAATCCTTGAGGTTGCCGTGGGCGTCGAACTGGCGGCCCTCGTCGTCGAAGCCGTGGGTGAGTTCGTGGCCGATGGTTCCGCCGGTGTTGCCGTAGTTCGGCGCGTCGTCCATTTTCGGGTCATAGAGCGGCGGCTGCAGGACTCCGGCGGGGAAGTTGATGTCGTTCATCTGAGGGTTGTAGTAGGCGTTCACGGTCGGCGGAGTCATGTCCCATTCGCCGCGGTCGAGCGGCTTCCCGATCTTCTTCAACTGGCGGTTGGATTCGAAAACGGTTGCGCGCTCGACGTTGCCGAGGAAGTCGCCGGGAACGATCTTGACGGAGCTGTAGTCGCGCCATTTGTCGGGATAGCCGATCTTGTTGACGATCGCGTGCAGCTTTTCGAGTGCCTTCGCTTTGGTCTCGGGACTCATCCAGGTGAGCTGGTTGATGTCCTGCTGCATGGCGCTCTCGATCTGCTTCGTCATGGTGAGCGTCTTCTGCTTGAGTTCGGGACTGAAGGCGCGGTGAACGAACTCCTGGCCGAGAGCTTCGCCGAGTTCGGCATCGGTCAGGGAGACGCAGCGTTTCCAACGTGGGCGAAGCTGCGGCGTGCCGTGGAGCGTCTTGCCGAAGAAGTCGAAGTTCTCGTTGACGAAAGCGGCTGAGAGGAACGGGGCTTCAGCGTGCGCGAGGTGCCAGCGCAGATACGTCTTGATGTCGTCAAGGCTCGTGGACTGAATCAGCTTTTCGAGTTCCTGGTAGAAGGCCGGTTGCGTGACGTTGAAGGTGGTCTGCGGCGGGAGGCCGATATCCTTGATGTAAGTGCCCCAGTCGAAACTCGGTGTGAGCGTCTGTAGGCCCTTGAAGTCGACCTTGTGGAACAGGTTGTAGGGGTTGCGGCGCTCGACGCGCGTGAGCGAGGCTTTGGCGAGATCGGTTTCGAACTCCATGATTTTCGCGGCTTCGGCTTTGGCGACGTCGGGCTTGTCGCCGAGGAGCTCCATCATTTTTTGAATGTGCGCGAGATATTTGTCGCGAAGCTCAACGGAGTGCGCGTCGGTCTTGGTGTAGTAGTCGCGGTCGGGCAAGCCGAGTCCGCCAGCTTCGGCAAAGGCGATGACGGACTCGGAGTTGGCAAAGTCCTGGTTGGAACCAAAGCTGAAGAAGAGTCCGCTCGTTTGAGTCTTCGAGTGAAGGTCGGCCAGGACACGAGGCAGATCCTTCTTCGACGTCATCCCGTTGATCTCGGCAAGGAAAGGTTTGAGCGGCGCGGCGCCGAGCCTTTCGACAGCCGCTTCGTCCATGCAGGCCCCGAAGAAATCACCGATCTTCTGCTGGTTGGCATTGCGGCCAGCAGTCTTCTTCGAGAGCTCGTCGAGAATGCCCCAGAGGAATTGCTGGTTGTCCTCGTAAAGCTTGCCGTAAACGCTCCAGCGCGCCTGGTCGGCGGGGATCGGGTTGTTCTTCATCCAGCCGCCGCAGGAGTACTGATAGAAGTCGACGCACGGGTCGGCGGTCTTGTCCATGGAGTCGACGTCGAGGCTGGGCGTGTAAGGCAGCGATGCAAGCGGCTTCTCGTCAACCTTGAGGGTTGGATTGGCGATGCCCGGTTTCTCGGCGGTGGCGGGAGTCTGTGGTTGCTGGGCCCAGGAAGCGATGAGGAAGAGTGCGGGGAAAATCGCAAGAATAAGCTTGCGCATGTAGCCTCCAGAAATGAACGAAACAGTGTATCGGTAGGACGGGCGAGGAGCAACCAGGTCAACAAGAAAGGTGGAGATCGTAGATCGTGAATCGCAGAAAAGCCCGGCGTGAGCCGGGCTGTAATTTCCAATGCTATAGAGATTCTATTTGTGCTCGTCGGCTTGGGTTTGGATGGCTTTCTGCATGCCCAACTCGTCCGGATTGCCGATGGCGGCGCTCTCAGGGTTGAGCAGACCGTCGTGGCTGGGGCCGAGACCGAGTTTGATCAGCGCGCGAGAGTCGGGCACGACCCTGGTTTGCCAACCATTGTCGTGCTGATACTTCATAAGAGCCGCCTTGGTTCGGGCGTCGAAGGCACCACTGGGCTCACCTTGCAGGTAGTGTTCGCGGATCAGGGCTTCCTGGATTTCGCGTGCGCGGTTGTCAGAGATGGCCTGCTGGCCGCGAGGCTTGCGCGAGCGATAACGCTTCGAGTGCCTGGTGTATTTCGCCCGGCGAACGGTCGCCTTAGAGAGCGTCGACGATTTCTTGTGGACGACCGGCTTGGCGTGCGTGGACTTGGCCTTGGCGTGCTGCGTCTGCGCCCAGGATCCGGAGACCAGCAGCAGCATACAGAGCACCAGTGCGATGCGAATTATGATTGCGTGGCCTACTTTCAAAACGACTCCTTGTGGCGTCGCCTGTCCATGAATTGCGACAGGATACGCGTCGGTAAGTGTTCTGGCAATCAGGGGAGGGACTTAAGCCAAATTCCCTCAGGGCCTATGGTACTGAAAGCTGTTCCACCTTTAGCGGCTTAGCGGCATGACTTAAGCCGCGCCGTTGCAAAATCCCGCCGAATCGAAAGTGGTTCCGGCTGGGGAGAAATCATCTCGCATTCAGATGCTCTCCCGCCAGCCAGAAGATTGCCGCTAGAAGTTACGGAAGGACACCACCCAGGAAGACTGGGCCCTGGTCCTTGGTGGTACCGCGCTTGCGGACGAGGAGCACAACGTCTTGTCCGCTCTTGAGTTGCGACTGCAGACGGCCGAATGCAGCCGCGTCAGTGACTGGTTGTTTATTAACTTCGAGAATAACGTCGCCACGCTCGACCTGGATACTGTCGCCGAAGCTGTCCGGCTTCACATCAGTAACCTGGACGCCTTTGCCGGGGGCGACTCCCATGCGGCTGCCGCTGTCAGGCGTGATGTCGCGGACGGTGATGCCCAGCTTAGTCTCCTTTGGCGTGTCGTCTTCTTCCGGCTGATCATCGGTGAGGCCGAGACGAGCGCCGAAGAGCTTCATGCGATCGGCTACCTGGACGTTGGCTTCATCCTGCTTGCCGTTGCGGAAATAGGTGAGCTTCACGGTGGAACCCGGCTTCGCGTTGGAAATTTCGCCGACCAGTTCGTCGCCGGTCTTTACGCTCTTGCCGTTCACGGCGGTGATGGCATCGCCGGTCTGGAGGCCAGCTTTGGCCGCGGGACCGTTGGCAATCACGTTGGAGATGATGACTCCGGACTTGACGCCGTAGATGCGCTCGACGGATGGGTTCGGCTGGGCGTTGAATTCAACGCCGATGGAGCCGCGGGCGACGCGGTGCTCGGGACCGATGAGTTGGTTGTAAACCGAGGCGACCGTGTTCGATGGCAGCGCGAAACCGACGCCCTGATATCCGTAGCTCTGGGTGTAGATGGCGGTGTTGATCCCGATAATTTCGCCATCGAGATTGACGAGCGGACCGCCGGAGTTGCCGGGGTTGATGGCGGCATCGGTCTGGATGAAGGACTGGAACTGGCGTCCGGGGACGATGCTGCGGCCCTTGGCGGAAATGATCCCAGCCGTTACGGTTTCTTCGAGGCCGAAGGGGCTGCCGATAGCAAGGACCCAGTCGCCGACGCTCATGCCGTCGGAGTTGCCGAGTTTGGCGGCCGGCAGAGTCTTATTGACGTCGATCTTGATAACGGCGAGATCGGTTTCCTTGTCGGTGCCGATGACCCTGGCGGGATAGCTGACGCTCGGCGGATCGCCCATGAGGCTGACGCGGATCTTGTCGGCGCGCTCCACCACGTGGTAGTTGGTGACGATGTAGCCCTTCGGGTCGACAATGACGCCGGAGCCTAGCGACTGTGAACGCATGTCATCTTGGTCAGGCATCTGGCCCTGTCCGCCCTGGCCTCCGAAGAAACGATCCATGAAATCCTGGAATGGATTGTCCGGGTCCTGCCCCTGGTCCTGCCCCTGACCGTCGCCGCCGGGATTGTCAGGCGAGGGACGGGTGCGCCCGCGAAGACCGCGATGCGGGTTCTTGATAACGCTCTCGGTGTTAATGTTGACGACCGAGGGTTCCAATTGCTTGGCCACGCTGGAGAAGGCGTTGGAGACCTGCTTCGCTTGCGGGATGGTCAACTGCTGCGCATCCGAAGAGTCGATGGTCTTACCCTTGACTCCGTAGGTGATAACCGTGCCGATCAAAATCCCAAGGGCCAACGTGGCTAGGGTGACCAGCGAAAAGGAGAATCGACTGGCCTTCAGTTTCTGCCAGAAACCGCTCTGAAGCGGATCCATAGAATCCTTCCTCCAACGAACCTTACATTCTTGAATTATAGACAGAGTTGGACATTTTACCCATGGCGCAGGGTGCGTGACCAATTATGGCGCTCTTTACCGATTGCTCCAGAAACGTAGTTTCCTGAAATGAAAAGGCCAAGGGTATGCTCTGCTACTTAGACGCAACGGAGAGCACAATAGTTACCACTGGGAGTGACACGTTTTGGGTATTAGTTGCGCCCAATAACCGTCGGATTACGCCTTTACAGTTTCCGGCTTCTTCGAATACCTCGAATCCACGTACTCGTCGAGGATCTTGATGAACTCTTCGACGATGTGGTCGCCCTTGAGGGTCAACATCAGCCGGCCATCGACGAATACCGGTGCCTTGGGTTCTTCGAACGTCCCCGGCAGGGAAATACCGATGTTGGCGTGTTTCGACTCGCCCGGACCGTTCACGATACAGCCCATCACGGCCAGTTTCATCTCTTCGACGCCCTGGTACTGTGTCTTCCACTCCGGCATCTTCTCGCGCAGGTAGCGCTGAATCTGCTCGGCCATTTCCTGGAAGAAGGTCGAGGTGGTGCGTCCGCACCCCGGGCATGCCGTAACCTGCGGCGAGAAATTGCGGATGCCCATCGATTGCAAAATCTGCTGGGCGACGAAAACCTCTTCGGTGCGATCGCCGTTGGGCGCTGGTGTCAGGGAAACCCGAATCGTGTCGCCAATTCCCTCCTGCAACAGAACCGCTAATCCCGCGGTGGAACCGACGATTCCCTTCGCGCCCATGCCGGCTTCAGTCAGGCCGAGGTGGAGCGGATACTCGCATCGCGCGGCCAGCACGCGATAGACATCGATCAGATCCTGCACGCCGCTGACTTTGGCGCTGATGATGATCTGGTCCGGCCGCAGCCCGTACTGTTCCGCCAGTTCGGCGGAGCGCAAAGCGCTCTGTACCATGGCTTCCATCATCACGTCGCGAGCCTCGAGCGGCTCCGGACGCTTCGCGTTCTCGTCCATCATGTCCGCGAGCAGGCGCTGATCGAGCGAGCCCCAGTTCACGCCGATGCGAACCGGCTTCTGGTACTCGACCGCGCACTCGACCATGGTGCGGAAATTGTCGTCGTCCTTGCGCCCGATGGAAACGTTGCCGGGATTGATGCGGTACTTCGCCAGCGACTTCGCGCACAGCGGATACTTCTTCAACAGGATGTGCCCGTTGTAATGGAAATCGCCGATGATCGGCACGCGGATGCCCATCATCCCGAGTTCTTCCACCATGGGGTAAACGGCCTTCGCGGCGGCGTCGTTGTTGACGGTGACGCGGACGATCTCCGAGCCGGCGCGGGCCAGGTCGGCAACCTGCTGGACGGTCGAGCGGATGTCGGCGGTATCGGTGTTCGTCATCGACTGCACCACGACCGGTGCATCTCCGCCAACGCGGACCCCGCCGATATTGACTACATGCGACTTGCGGCGCTTGATTTCAGCCATACAGAGTCTTCAGTTTAACAAATGTG